>JAMOAF010000570.1 GCA_023621895.1 Planctomycetota bacterium | reverse complement strand
CGTTCCCCATCACCCCCTCGTTCCCAAGCTCCAGCTTGGGAACGCCCCCCAAAGCCGGCATAGTGCCAAACGGCACCTGCAATGGCCAGGGGCAAAGTCTGGGGGAATGAAAGGGTTCCCAAGCTGGAGCTTGGGAACCAGTGGTAAGGTCCAATCTTGCCCACTCTTGGCCATTGAGAATTGAGCTTTGAACCTTGCGCGGTTTCACTCACTTACCCCGAGTGCTGAGATAGACCACCGCTTCGCCTTCAAACGGGGCGACGAGCGTCCGTTTGGCGCCGCCGGTCACCGGGCGGCCCACGATCGTCTCGCCGCTGGTGGGATTGGACCATTCGACCGCCAGCTTCCCCGGCGTGGCGGAGAGGTCCACCGTCAGCGGGCCGCCTTCGGGCGCGTAAATGAGGTACTCGGCCTCTGCCTCGGCGGCGCGGGCCAGGCAGTAGCCGGTGGAAGCCAGGCCGCCCGCGGGTTTCACGCAGGCGAGGTCCATTCGCTCGGCGAACCGCCGGGTCTGGCCCATCGCTCGGCGGAGCGGCTCCCAGGCCGGGTCGAGCTTCGGCGTCCCAGCGAGGTGGTCGGTCCACGTCGTGCGCTTCTTGTCCTTCTTGTCGCCGGCCTCGGGGCGGTGGTACGGGTCCATGAAGATCGGGTTCAGCCCGCGGCAAAAGCTCTTCCAGACCCACTGCGGATTGCCGCCAATGCCCCAGAGATGGTCGGTATCGGTGAGAATCACCTTCGCGCCGTCCGCCGCGGGAGGGTTGTCGCGGTAGCCGCCTTCGGGATTCGGCGAAATCCAGTCCGCGGGGCTGGCAAACAGGGCGGTGTTGGTCCCTCGCTGGGCCGGATCGCGGGCGTATTGGAACGTCATCCCCACCGGATGCTGCTTGGGAAGGCGTTTTTCATACTCGTGGATGAAGCGGATGAAGTGATACTGCCACTCGGTCGAGTAAGTGCCCGACTCGTTGACGATTTCATAAAGTACGTTGTCGAGGTCGCCCACGGTGTCGAGCACTTTGCGGACGTACGCCTCCTGCCGGGCGGTAACCTCGGGGATCGCAAGCGTCTGGATTTCGATGCCCCGCCCGTCGCCATTCGGGTCGCCGTCGATCCGGCTGACGTTGTTTGCGGCGTTCATCGGATGGCCGTCCCAGCACCATGGCGCGTCGGAGGCGTGCAACCCGTGCCCTTCGAAGAGCATCACCGAGACGTAGATACCCCGCTTTCCCGCCTCTTTCACCCGAGCGCGCAGCCGTGCGAAGTACGCCGGGTCGAGCTTCGAGAGGTCGAACTTCGGCTTGCCGTCGCGGGCGTTTCCGGGCCCGGTGCGAGGCCAGGGGAAAGGCTCGGCGTATGTCTGTCTGCCGTCGTAGCCGTACCGGGTCAGCTCCCAGGTCCACAAGCGGATGAAGTTGTGGCGGCGCTCGACCAAGAAGTCGAGGTATGCGGCGAAGTCCATCGGCTCGGGCGGGTCGGCCGGCCCCATATCCTTGAAATTATTCCAGGTGTGCGAACCGGTCAGGTAGACGGCCCTGCCGGATCCGTCGCTGAAATAACGGGGATTCTTGGCATGGACGCGCAGCGGGCCTTCCATGCCGGGCGCGGCGGAGGTCAAGAGCATTCCCAGGGCGGCAGCGAACGCAGCGGTGCGGGCTAAAGACCGCAACGCGACATGGTAGCAGTTTCTTATCACCGGCATCCTCACTTTTCTCACGCTGAGCGTTGGGCGGCCGCCGCGCGCCCGATTTACCACAATCTCCCCGGCGGCCCGCCCTCCCCAAGGACGATCGTATCCCGCGGGAGTCGGCGAGACAACGCTCCGATTGGTCCAACGCCGGACCCTGATTTGACAGTCGCCTGGAAATCTCCGACAATCATCCGTTGTCCTCCGTGCAGGGCGTTTCTGGCAGCCCACTCCGCGTGAGCGGGCTTTGTGGCAAGGGGAAAGCCCTCCCCCGCTTCCCGGCGGGACCGAACTGGCGTAAAATCTGCGTGCGTATCGCCTCGTCAGCCGTGCAACCTTTCCGGCCAGTCGCTCGACTCGCTGCCAAGGAGATTCGCCAATGGACCCGTTCCGACTCTGTGTGGCCTTAGGGCCGGTGGCGATTTACCTGCTGCTGGTGGGCACGTTGAATCTCTTCCGCCGGCCGTTTCTCGTGTCAGGCACTCGCGACACGGCGGTGCTCGGCGTGGCCGTGTCGGGGCTGGTGCTGGTCGGCCCGGTCGAGCTCTTGATGCCGGTGGCCGCCTCGATTCGCTTCGGCCCGGTTGTCTGGGCCCTGCTGATCGGGCTCTATTTCACCGTGCTGGCGGCGCTGCTCCTGTTCCTGCGTCCCCGGCTGGTGATCTACAACATCGCGCGCGAGGAATTGCGGCCGATCCTCGCCGACCTGGCGATCGACCTGGATGAGGAGGCCCGCTGGGCCGGCGATTGCCTGGTCTTGCCAAGCCTGGGCGTGCAGCTTTACCTGGAATGCTCGGGCGCCTTTCGCAACGTTTCGCTGGTTTCGGCCGGCGGCGTCCAGAATCACCAGGGCTGGGCAACGTTGGAGGAGACGCTCGAAACCGCCTTGCGGCGGCTGGAAGTCGCGCGCAACTCGCGTGGATTCAGCCTGCTCAGCGCGGGCATTGTCCTGGCCCTGATCCTGGTCTTCTCCGTCGCTTCGGACCCCCAGGCCGCCGCCCGATCGCTGATCGAAATGATCAACCTCTGACCCGCGGCTAACACTGTCGCCCCCCTGAGGAGGCGAAGAAATTCAAGAGTTGACTAATGTTCCAAACATGCTTATGATTCACGCGGTGTTTCTTGTTGGCCGGGGCCATTCATACGTTTCTCACCGGGAGATGATGCCGTGAGTGAGCGGGGTAAAGGCGGTTCTTTCAACGACATTACGCAGTGCATCGGCAACACGCCACTGGTCCAGCTCGGCCGGATGGCCAAGGGCTGCCATGCAACGGTCTTATGCAAAATGGAGAACATGAACCCCCTCTGGAGCGTTAAGGATCGCATCGCCCGTGCGATGATCGACGCCGCGGAACGGGACGGCAAGTTGCGCGACGACACGGTGGTGATCGAGCCGACCAGTGGCAATACGGGGATCGGTCTGGCGTACGTGTGCGCGGCGCGGGGATACCGGCTGGCGGTCACCATGCCGGAGAGCATGAGCCTGGAGCGGAGGCGACTACTAAAGGCCCTGGGGGCGGAACTCATCCTGACTCCCGCTGGAGAGGGGATGCCAGGTGCGGTTCGCAGGGCCGAAGAGTTGGTCGCCGCGAATGGGAACTACTTCATGCCGCAGCAGTTCAAGAACCCGGCGAACCCCGAAATCCATCGCAGGACGACGGGTGAAGAGATCTGGCGCGACACCGAGGGCAAGGTCGACATTTTCGTCGCCGGCGTTGGAACCGGCGGGACGATCACGGGGGTGGGCGAACTCCTGAAGTCGCGAAAACCGAGTGTCCAAGTGGTCGCCGTCGAACCAACCAACAGCCCGGTGATCACGCAATGCCGCTCGGGAGAGGAGTTGAAGCCGGGCAAACACACGATCCAGGGCATCGGCGCCGGTTTCATTCCCGACGTGCTCAACGTGAAGATTCTCGACGATGTGATTCGCGTTCAGGACGACGACGCGATGGAAACCGCCCGTCAATTGGCCAGTGTCGAAGGCTTGATGTGCGGCATCAGCAGCGGCGCCGCTGCCTGGGCGGCCATCCAGATAGCCAGCCGCGAGGAGAACCACGGCAAGCTCCTGGTCGTCATCCTGCCCGACCTCGGCGAGCGCTATCTTTCGACCCGGCTGTTTCCTGAGTAAACCTCGCGCGGACGACGATTTCCAGCAAACGCCCGGGCCCGGCGGCGCCCTCACGGCTTGGGCGGCGCGGGGATCGAAGGCATCTGGATATTCATGTCGGGCAACGAGTCGGGAAGCTGGATATTCACTCCCGGCGGCCCTTCTGGCATTTCCAGCCTAACCTCCGGCGATGCGGGGCCGTCGCCGCCCTTCCCTTGTCCCTCTCCGCCGCCCGGGGGCGACCAGCTTGGCGCATCGTCCGGCCCCCCTCCGGCGCCCGTATCGAGCGAGAGTCTCGTCGCCCCATTGAGAACGACGGCGTCGGCGGCCGCGATGACCCAGGCCCCTTCGAGCTGCCGGGCGCGGACGCTCACGTCGGCCGCGCCCTTGGGACCTTCGACTCGCAGGTTGAACTGCTCCGGATAGGCGCCGCTCGGGAGCCAGCGCGTGTCGCGGATCGGCGTGCCGAGATGCTCGCCAAGCTGAGGGTCCGCTTGGATCAGCTTGAGCGCCGTGACAAACGGTGGGTTGTTCCGGGTTCGATACACAATGGCGGCAAACAGGCCAGCGCCAATCACCAGGATGAGCAGCAGGACGCGCGCCAGGCGCCCGAGCCATCGCCGGCGCGGCCGCAGAGCCGCCTGCGAGGCGGGCTGCGGGGGGGTGGGCATGTCTTTCATGGAGACTCCTTCTCGATTAGACACGGCAGCCGATTGCCGCATATCGCGGCGCTGGCTGCGAGAATTGTCCTGGTTAAGGTGATTAAGCCTCGCCGGCCGCGTCCGCGGGCTGCTGCTTCGCCGTCTTCGCCGAAGCGGATTTCGCCCCGGCGTCCTTTTCGAGCCGCGCCAGCTCCAATTCGGAGAGATTCACCCTGGCAGCCGCTTTCACCTCATCCGCAGCACCCGGCGGCGCCTTCGCCGGGGCCGGCTGCCCCGCCGGTTCCTTCGGCTTTGGCTTGTCGACCACTTTCAAAAAGTCGAGTTCGAGGTCGTACCGGCCGCGATCGTCGAATTCGACAAGCGCCCGGCCGGCGGCGTTGACCGTGTGAACCCGGCCGACTTTGCCGGCGAAGCGGGCCAGGTCCGGGCGATTGCCGTCGACAACGACATACTTGTCCGTGTATTCAAGCCGTAGCCTTTCGATGCGCTGGAGCAGCATGCGACCCGTTCACCCTCCCTCAATTCTGGACCCGCCAGCGCAAATAGGCATCCAGGAAAGGCTGGATGTTGCCGTCGAGCACACTGTGGAAGTTGCCGATCGTGTAGCCCGTCCGGGAGTCCTTGACGCGCTGGTCCGGGTGGAGGAAATAGTTGCGAATCTGGGAGCCGAAACCGACCTTCGGCTTCTGGTTGTACTTGGCCGCCTGCTCTTCCTCGCGGCGAATCGCCTCGAGGCGCGCCAGGGCGGCCAACAGCATCTTCCGGGCGGTGGCGCGGTTCTTGTGCTGGCTCCGCTCGTTCTGGCACTGCACCACCTGGCCGGTCGGGAGGTGGGTCAGCCGGATGGCGCTGGAGGTCTTGTTGACGTGCTGCCCGCCGGCGCCGCTGGCGCGAAAGATGTCCTCCCGAACGTCGTTCTCCCAGTCGATCTCGATATCAATCGATTCATCCACCTCGGGTGTCACGTCGATCGAAGCGAAGCTCGTCTGGCGCTTCCCCTCCGCGTTGAATGGGCTGATGCGGACCAGGCGGTGCATCCCCTCTTCGCCCTTCAGGTAGCCGTAGGCCATCGGCCCGCGAACGGCGATGCAGGCGCTGTTGATCCCCGCCTCCTCATTGTCCTGCCGGTCGAGCAGTTCGACCTTGTAGTCGTTTTTCTGCGCCCAGTTGATGTACATCCGCAGGAGCATCTCGGCCCAATCGTTGGCGTCGGTCCCGCCGTCGCGAGCGTTGATCGACAGCAGCGCTGAATGGCTGTCCATCGGGCCGTCGAGCAGGGCCTGCAACTGGAGGTCCTCGACCATCTTTTCGAGTTTCTCGATCTGCTTGGGCGCCTCGGCCGCAAATCCCTCGTCCTCCTCGGCCATTTCGATCATCGCCTGGAGGTCTTCGTAAGCGGACAGTGCCCGGTCGAGCGGTTTGAGCAGCGACTTGAGCGACTTGAGCTCGGCGACCACGGCGCGCGCCTTCTCCTGGTTGTCCCAGAAATTGGCCGCCGCCATCTGCTCTTCGAT
>JAMOAF010001123.1 GCA_023621895.1 Planctomycetota bacterium | reverse complement strand
GTTGCCTACCTGCCAACAGATGCTGCCTTTGGGCGACAAGGCGCGCGCACACTCCGCGATGACCTGTTCTTGCTGCTCCAAGTACACATCAAGATGCAGTCTCTTTTCGTATTCTTTCCCGATGTTGTACGGCGGCGAGGTGACCACAAGTTGGATCGATTCATCGGGGATGGACTTGAGCAGGTCAAGACAGTCTCCGGGGTATACGACGATGGATTCCGATCGGGCAAACTTCCCGGCAATCGTGCGATTCTGTTTGAACAGGGTCCGAGTCGTCAGCTTCATAGTGACTCCCAATCCGTTGTTCTCGCGGAACCGAACTGGCGCTGGTGCGCGTCGGGCCGGCTCACAGGGCGGTGGTTTCCGGATGGCCGTACATCAGGTTGAAGTTCTGGACGGCGGCGCCCGAGGCGCCTTTGATTAGGTTGTCGAGGCAACTGATCGTCAGCACCCGCCCGCGAACCATGCGGACGGTCAGATCGCAGAAGTTCGTGCCGAGCGAATCCTTCGTGGCCGGCAGGTGCTCGACAACCCGGACAAACGGCTCGTCGGCGTAGAAATCGCTCAGGGCCTGCAAGAGGGACTCTTCCGAAACGTCGCCGATCGGGGTGGAATACGTCGTTGAGAGAATGCCTCGATCCATGGGGATCAGGTGGGGGGTGAAAACGAGGTCGACCTCGCCGCCGGCAGCAATGCCTAGAATCCGCTCGATTTCGGGGGTGTGCCTGTGCCGGCCGATGTTGTAGGCGGCCACGCTTTCGTTACACTCGGGGTAATGGGTCGTGAGCTTGGGCGTCCGCCCAGCGCCGGAGACCCCGCTTTTCGAGTCGATAATGATCCCCTTCGGCTGGATCAGGCCGCGTTTGAGCAGCGGGGCCAGCGCGAGAATCGCCGTGGTGGGATAACAGCCGGGATTGGCGACCAGTTGGGCGCCGCGGATCTGGTCGCGGAACAGCTCCGGCAGCCCGTAGGGGACCTTTCCAAGCCGGCCGGGGTCGGGATGTTTCTGGCCGTACCACTGGGCAAACACGTCGCCATCGCCAAGGCGGTAATCGGCGCTGAAATCGACCACGCGGCAGCCCGCGTCGAGCAGCGCGGGGATCAGCGACGCGCTGACGCCGTGGGGCAGGCAGCTAAAAACGCACTCAGCGCGCGCGGCAACCTCCGCCGGGCTCAAATCCTGCATTTGGAGGTCGATCCGCCCCATCAGCGAGGGATGGACCATGGCGACGTGTGGGTTGCCTTCCTGGCGGCTCGTCACCGCCACGATCTCGGCCCCCGGATGATGAACGAGGATTTTCATCAGTTCGAGAGCCGTGTAACCGGTTGCTCCAAGGATCGCAATGCGTGTCATGTTTGGTTGTGGGGGTGGGATATGGAGGCTGACAATGTAAGGTCTGTTGAGTATAGTCCTTAACGGTCGGATGTTGGAGGGGAGGCTTGGTTGGGGCCGGGGGTGGGGACGGCGGCGGCTGAGGTCGGAGGTTCCCAAGCTGGAGCTTGGGAACCAGGTGACCTTGAACATTGAACCTTGGACATTGAACCTTCAGCCACGGGCATCTCCGCCCCGATCCGCGTACCCGTTTTGCTCGCGACGCCACGCAGCCCCCCGTAGGTGGCGCATCGTGGTGGTTGCAAAGTGGGGCGATGTTCGGTTTACTGGAGGGTTTTGTGGCGGTTTGTGTGTCTGCCCATGCGAGATAACGATGTTTGAGCCTGTCGAAAGCAGCGTGTCGTTCCCGAAGCTGGAAGAACGGATCATCCGATTCTGGAAGGAAAACGGAACCTATGAGAAATCTCTGGCGATTCGAGCCGGGGCCCCGGCGTTCGTCTTCTACGAGGGCCCCCCGACGGCCAACGGTCTGCCCCACCCGGGGCACTGCCTGACACGGGCGATCAAGGACTTGTTCCCCCGCTACAAGACGATGCGAGGCTACCGGTGCGAGCGGAAGGCCGGGTGGGACACGCACGGGCTGCCGGTCGAGGTCGAGGTCTGCAAGGAGCTGGGCATCCACTCGAAGGAGGAGATCGAGCAGTACGGGATCGAGCCGTTCATTCACCGCTGCCTGGAGAGCGTCTTTCGCTATACGCGGGAGTGGGAGGAACTGACCGAGCGAATCGGCTTCTGGATTCATCTCGATGAGGCTTACGTGACCTACCACCAGAGCTATGTCGAAAGCGTCTGGTGGGCGCTAAAGAACCTTTTCGACCGCGGTCTGCTTTACCAGGGCCACAAGATCGTCTGGTGGTGGGCCCAGGGCGGAACCGCGCTGGCGGCGGGCGAGGTCGGCCAGGGCTACCGCGAGGTGGCCGACCCGAGCGTCTACGTCCGGTTTCCCTTGCTGGACCGGCCCGACACCGACCTGCTCGTCTGGACAACCACTCCCTGGACCCTGCCGAACAACCAATTCGCCGCCGTCAAGCCTGACCTGGAATACGCCGTGGTGGCGTTCGAGGGGGAACCGCGCAACCTGATCGTCGCCTCGGCGCTCGTCGAAACGATTGCCGCCAAGGTCGGCAAGCAGTTCAATATCCGAGCGACGCTGCGAGGCGCTGAAATGATCGGCTGGCGCTACCGGCCGCCGATGGATTACTATTACAGGGCGCAGGGCGACAAACGGGGGGAATTGAAGGCCGGCGGGGCCCAGGCAATCGCCTGGCGCGTGGTCGGCGCCGATTTCGTGACGATTGACAGCGGCACCGGCGTGGTCCACCAGGCGCCGGCGTTCGGCGAAGTGGACTACGAAGTGCTGCTGGCCGAGCAGGCCAGGTTTCTCGATGGCCAAGGCCCGCCGCTGCTCTGCGGCGTGGCGCCCAACGGGACATTCACCGAGGAAGTGCCGGACTTTGCCGGCCGGTGGGTCAAGGACACCGACCGCGAGATCATCCGCAAGATGCGCGATGAAGGGACCCTGTTCCACCAGGAGCAATACCTCCACGAGTATCCGTTCTGCTGGCGCGCCGACGAGGATCCGCTCATCCAGTACCCGCGCAAGAGCTGGTTTATTCGAACTACCCAGTTCAAGGACAGGATGCTGGAGAACAACCGGCGAATCCATTGGCGGCCGGAACACATCCGCGACGGCCGCTTCGGCAATTTTCTGGAGACCAACGTCGACTGGGCCCTCTCGCGCGAGCGCTACTGGGGCACGCCCCTGCCGATTTGGGTTTGCGACGAGACGGGCGCCATGGAGGCGGTTTCGAGCCTCGCGGAATTGATGGGCAAGCCGGGCCTGGAGGGGACCGAGGTCTGGGAAGCGGCCAAGCGGGCCAATCCCGCGCTGCCGGACGACCTCCGGGTGCACAAACCGTACATCGACGCGATCACTTACCAGTCGCCAAGAAACCCGCGGGGGCGGATGCGGCGCGTCTCCGAGGTGATCGACTGCTGGTTCGATTCCGGCGCGATGCCGTTTGCCCAGTGGGGCTACCCCCACGAGCGCGGCTCGCAGGAGGCGTTTGCCAGGCAGTTCCCCGCTGACTTCATCAGCGAGGCCATCGACCAGACGCGCGGCTGGTTCTACAGCCAGTTGGCGATCAGCACGCTCTTGTTCAGCCCGGGGCGCGAGCCGAACGGCGACAGCGTCGGACCGGTCGACTATCCGCACCCGTTCGCCAACTGCGTGGTCCTCGGCTTGATGCTCGCGGAATGGTGGGAGAGCAAGGACGGCCGGCAGCGGTTTCTCGCCGAGAGCGAGGCGGTCGAGTCGCTGGGCAGGGGCAACTTCGTCCACAAGATCGGCAAGATGTCGAAGAAGTTGCGGAATTACCGCTCGCCGAACGAGATTTTTGACACCTACGGGGCCGATGCGCTCCGCTGGTACTTCTTCTCCAACCAGGCGCCCTGGAACTCGATCATCTACAGCGAACAGGCGATCAAGGACTGCATCCCCGGCTTCCTGCTGCGGCTCTGGAACGTGTTCAGCTTCTTCACGATCTACGCCAACATCGACGCATTCGACCCCGCGGCAGAGATTGCCGGCGACGCGGGCCAGTTGGAGTCGGCGCGGCTGGCTCGGGCCGCCAGCTACCGCCCGCCGGCCCAGCGCGGCGAGCTGGATCGGTGGATTCTGAGCGAATTGAATCGGACGGCCGCCGCCGTCACCGGCGCGATGGACGCTTACGACAATTACGGCGCCTGCTCGCGGCTGAACGAGTTTGTCGACGCGCTGTCGAACTGGTACGTCCGCCGGAGCCGCGACCGGTTCTGGAGCGGTGGCGTCTCGGACGAGAAGACCGACGGCTATTGGACCCTTTTCGAGTGCCTGATCACCACGGCGAAATTGATCGCGCCGTTTATTCCCTTCCTCGCCGAGCAGATCTGGCAAAACCTGGCCGCCGGCATTTTTGGCGAGAGGGTCGCACCGAGCGTCCACCTGTGCGACTACCCCACCGGCGAGCCGGACCTGATCGACGAGGTCCTCTCGGCCCGGATGGAGCTTGTCCGCGAAGTCGTTTCGCTGGGGCGGAGCGCGCGGATGGGCGCGAGGCTGAAGGTCCGCCAGCCGCTGGCCCAAGTCGAGATCGTGCTGGCCGACCCGGCGCACCGGCCGTGGCTCGAATCGCACGCCGCGCTGGTCCGCGAGGAGTTGAACGTCAAGACGGTCGAATTCATCCGCAAGGCCGATCAATACATCACCTACACGGTCCTGCCCGACCTGAAACGCCTCGGACCGAGGCTCGGCAAGCAACTGCCGGCCGTCCGCAAACTCCTGGCCGAGGCCGACGGAGCGGAACTGCTGGCCGAGTTGGAGGCGTCTGGCAAGGTCGTGTTCCAGCTTGCGAGCGGGACGGTCGAACTCGACTCCGACGACGTGCAAGTCCGGCTCCAGGCGAAAGAGGGCTGGGCGGCGGCCCAGGGCCGCGCCTGCGTGGTCGTGCTGTCCACCGACCTGACCGAGGAGCTCGTCACGGAAGGCCACGCCCGGGAGATCATTCACGCGGTGCAGAATCGGCGGAAGGAGATCCAGTGCGAGTACACCGACCGCATCGCGGTGGGAATCGTCACCGGTGCCGAGCCGCTCAAGCAGGCGGTCGAAAGGTTCGGAAGCTATATCGCCGAGGAGACGCTCACCGCCCCGGGGCGGTTGACCACCGAGCCGATTGCCGACGCCGAGCCGGTCGAGTTGAAGCTGGCCGGGTTCACGCTTACGCTCTACGTGAGCGTCGTCCCTTGGAAGCCTTGACACCAGCACGACTCGAAACAGGAGACGCGGCGATGAGCGATCGAAGGAAGCGGAGGCTGCTCCCGGTGGCCGTTCTGCTCTCGGGAACCGGCAGGACCCTGAAGAACATCAACGATCGGGTTGCCGCGGGCAGACTCGACGTGGAGGTGCGGCTGGTCATCGCCAGCACGCCCAAGGCGACCGGTGTCCGGTTTGCCGGCGGCGCGCCGAGCCGGGTGATCGAGCGCGGGGATTTTTCCTCCGACGAAGCGTTCAGCAACGAAGTCTTCGCGGCGTGCCGCGGGGCGGGGGCGGAGCTGGTCGTGCTGGCCGGCTGGCTCAAGCTGCTGGTCATCCCCGACGACTTCCGCAACCGGGTCGTGAACATCCATCCGGCGCTGATCCCCTCGTTCTGCGGCAAGGGCTACTTCGGCCACCATGTTCACCAGTCGGCCATCGACTACGGCGTGAAGCTGAGCGGCTGCACGGTGCACTTCGTCGACAACCAGTACGACCATGGCCCGGTGATCCTTCAAAAAGCCGTGCCGGTCGAGACCGACGACACGGCCGACACGCTCGCCGCACGAGTCTTCGAGGCCGAGTGCGAGGCGTATCCCGAGGCGCTACAGCTTATCGCCGAGGGGCGTGTCGCGGTCGAGAGGCGCCGGGTTCGGATATTTCCAGGAGAGGGTCGGGGCGGCTAGAAGTCGTGGATGGAGGGATTTAGGGGTTAGAGGAGGGGAGGGAATGCTCACGCAAAGGCGCAAAGGCGCAAAGAACGAAAGATGGGGGGAAGAGT
>JAMOAF010000164.1 GCA_023621895.1 Planctomycetota bacterium | reverse complement strand
CATCACTGCGCCTCAATGGTAATCAACAATCTCGACCTCGTAAGCGTCGCCGGCCTCCCAGCGAAAACACACACGCGATTGATCGTTGATCCGAATACTGTGCTGGCCTTTTCGATTTCCGCGGAGTCTCTCAAGTCGATTGCCGGGTGGAACACGCAGGTCATCGAGCGATTCCGCGGCATCGAGAAGCAGGAGTTTCCGTAGTCCAGGTCGCCGCACTGGTGGCGGGAAGCTCTTGACGGGCTCCCGATAAAAAAGCCGTTCCGTTTCGTTGTCGGCAAACGTCTGAATTGCGGAGTAATAGCGCGCCGCGCTAATAGCGTCAAGATGTCCGTTCCGCCCTGGTAGCCGTCCGCGGCCACCGCGCCGTACGTGGGCCGCTGCTGCGGAATCGGATTTTGTCTGGGAACGCTTCCGGCACGACTCAGAGCGGTCCCCAACCTGGCAGCCGTCGCGGCCCAAACCGGTTCTCAAAGGGTTGTGAAATGTACGGGTTGTGACCGATTGAGTCGACGGCTCCTTGCCCGGATCGGTTGGCCGAGTAGAATGGCAATTCCCTCCCAACGTGTGGGACGACCCGCATGTTTCTCAACTCCGGTGGGGACGACCCTGCCACAGACGCCGAAGGCGTTATGGCATACGTGTTTCTTTTGATCGCCGCTCTGTTTGAGGTCGCCTGGGCGGTGGGCCTGAAGTACGCCCAGGGGTTCACGAAGTTGTGGCCAAGTCTGCTGACGATCACCGCAATGGTGATCAGCATGTCGTTTCTGGCGTTGGCCGTCCGCACGATCCCGGTTGGAACGGGTTACGCCGTCTGGACGGGCATCGGAGCGGTTGGAACGGCGATTCTTGGCATCGTCCTGTTCGGCGAGCCGGTGACGGCCGCGCGCGTGGTCTGCCTGTTGTTGATTGTCGCCGGCGTGATCGGCCTGAAACTCTCCGCCTCATAGCCAGCGGCTTCAGCCTTGTGGTGAGCGAGGAGCCGACCCGGCTGGTTCATCAGCCGTTCGTTCACTCGAAGCGCAAACGAGAGCACGGAACCGAGTCGGCCTGGCTTACGCTTCGGGCTGCGATGTCGAACGATCGGCGGCTCGACAGTCGCCAAGAAACGACAGAACCCCTTGTTGTGCAAGGGGTTCGGCCTGAATTGGCGGGTTCCGGCGGAACCTGGCCGGAAGCATTAGTGGCGGGGACAGGATTCGAACCTGCGACCTCGAGGTTATGAGCCTCGCGAGCTACCGGGCTGCTCCACCCCGCGATATTGGCGCCGGAAAGACGGCGCTGAGCCACACGTCCGGCGTGAGCTATCATTCTACCATCTTTTCGGCCAAGGTCGAGCCCCGCATGACAGTTTTTCGCCAGCGCTGCCCAGACCGCTCGCCTTGAGCGCTTTTTTGTCGCCGCGCAGCTCGCAACTGCTTTAGCCGCAATGGCTTTTTGCTTGTTCTGTCCACCCCTTGCTGGTAGAGTCCAATAGGAGTGCGGTATAATTTGGGCAGAGCTGCCGATCACCGCTCTTGCTTCCCAGGGTTCAGGTGTGTCGGCGGTGGAGGCTGGTTCGGCAGTGCGCGGATTGACACCGGACAGAGGAGACTGAATCGTGGCCGTCCCCAATTCCCCCAAACCGGCGGTAGGACAGCCACTGGTTGGCGGGTTTGCGGGCAGCGCGCCCCAGCCGGCCCGGCCATTTGCTGATCAAGATCGAGTGCCGGGGGGCTTTGCCTTGTCTGAATCGGGTTCCGGTGGCAGCGATGCGCCATTTGTTTTCGCGCGGCAGGATGCCGGCGCGGCTCCGGCGGAGGCGGTCCCGGTCGAAACGGTGGAGCCGCCCGAGGAAGACATCCAGACCCTGGCCCTGAAAAGCGCGCCTCCGTGGTTGATCAGCGCCGTGTTTCACATGATGGTGATGATCATCCTGGCGCTGGCCCTGTTCCCGGCGCTGGTCAACAACCGGATTGACCTCGAAGCCGTTTACGCCGAGCAGTTGGGCGATCAGCTCGAGTTCGATTCGCCGCTGGCCGGCAATGACCTGGAGAGCGTCGAAGAGCCGATCATCACGCCCGACGACCTCCAACTCGTCGACGATCCGTTTGCGGCCTCGCCGAAGCTCGACGTGGACGTTCTCGGCGGTGCAACCGCCTCGCACCCAGTCGATGCCGCAGTGATCGGCGTGGCCCTCAACGGGCGGGAGCCCGGCATGAAGAAGGCTCTCCTGGCGGCATACGGAGGCACCGCGCTGACCAGCAAGAGCGTCGCCGACGGGCTCAAGTGGCTCGCCAGGCAGCAGCAGAAGGACGGGTCCTGGAGCCTCGCCGGCCCCTACGCCGACGGAGGAGTCGACGAGAACCGCGAGGCCGCCACCGCGATGGCGATCTTGGCCTTTCAGGGCGACGGCAACACGGCCGAGCGCGGCGAGCACCAGAAGAACGTCGAACGCGGCTGGTACTACCTGATGCGGCAGCAGGATGCCGACGGGTGCTTTTTCCGCGAAGGAAATTTCAGCCACCGCTTCTATACCCAGGGGATGGCCACGATCGCCGTTTGCGAACTCTACGCGATGACCAAGAGCGAGCAGCTCCGCGCCAACTACCGCGAGCCGGCCGAGCGGGCGGTGGCCTACTGCCTAAGGAGCCAGTCGCCCGCGGGCGGTTGGAAATACTCGCCCAACGGGCCGAGCGACGTCTCCGTGACCGGGTGGGTGCTGATGGGACTGCAAAGCGCGCGGATGGCGGGGCTCGAAGTCCCCCAGGCGAACCTCGACAAGGTCAGCGCCTTTCTGGACGCGGCCGGCCAGAACGGCGGCAGCCGGTATCCATACGAGGTGCGCCGCGAACCGACCCGGGCGATGACGGCCGAAGGCCTCCTCTGCCGCCAGTTCCTCGGTTGGAAGCGGAACAACCCGGCCCTGGTCGACGGCGTCAACTGGCTGCTCCAGCCGGAGAACCGCCTCAACTTCCAGGACGAGCGCGACGTCTACTACTGGTATTACGCCACCCAGGTGATGCACCACATGGAAGGGGAGTCGTGGGAGAAGTGGAATGGCGTGATGCGGCAGGCCGTGCCGGAAAACCAGGTCAAGGAGGGCAGGGAGGCCGGCAGTTGGGACCCGATGAAGCCCAGCGAGGACGAGTGGGCCCGCTACGGAGGCCGGCTCTACGTGACCTGCCTGTCGATCTACATGCTCGAAGTCTATTACCGCCACCTGCCGCTGTACACCAACGTGTACATGTATTTGCAGTAGGCACAAAAGACTAACCACCAGCCGATCGAGCCTCGGCAATCAATGGTTCGGCCGCCGCCCGGCCGGCTCCCGCGGCGCCGCTGGCCGCCGCGGATGTGACAAGACATGAACAAACACGAATTGGAGCTGCTCATCCGGGCGAAGAATCCGATTGTCTCTATCGAGACACCGGACGAGCGCCGGGCCGTTCGCGCGGTTCGCGAGGTGGTCCACAAGATGAGCCTTCCCCTGGCCGAGTGGTCGGTCACCGAGGGGCTCGTGCAGGCCCCGCCGGCGGCCCAGAGCGTGCTGGTCCAAGCCGGGGCGGTGTTGCCGGCGCTGCGGCACTTGAGGGAATCGTCGTATCCGATCGTTTACCTGTTTAAAGACATCGGCCCGCTTTGCAGAGACGCCCAGGTCGCCCGGTTCCTGCGCGACCTGTATTTCTCGGAGGACACGCGGCTTTGGACGCTGGTCCTGATCGATTCGACAGCGCTCCCGCCGGACATCCGCCGGCTGACGGTCCCCTTCGACGTTGGCTGGCCGGAAGAGGACGAGATCAAGCGGGTTGTCGCGGAGACGGTGGCGCGGGCCGAACAGCGCGGGCTCGTGGAGGTCGATGTCCAGCTCAGCGAACGGCACATGGATCAACTCGTGCAGATGCTTCGCGGGCTGACGGCGGAGGAGGCGGCGCGGATGGTCGCCGCGACGCTGCACGACGACAACGTGCTCGACGCCGGCGACCTGGCCCGGGTGATGGACGCCAAGCGGAACCGCTTGAAGACCGCCGGCTGCCTGGAGACGGTCATTGCCGACGTTCCGCCCGACGAAATCGGGGGGTTGTCGAACCTGAAGCGATGGTTGAACCAGCGGCGCGGCGGGTTCAGCGCGGCGGCGAGGAAATACGGGCTCGACCCGCCGCGGGGCATTCTGCTTTTGGGCGTGCAGGGCTGCGGCAAGAGTCTCTGCGCGAAGGTCGTGGCCAGCGCCTGGCGGATGCCGCTGTTGCGGATGGACCCGGGAGTGCTCTACCAGAAGTTCATCGGAGAGAGCGAGGCGCGGCTCCGCGAGGCCCTGGCGCAGGCCGAGTCGCTCGCCCCGGTCGTCCTCTGGATCGATGAAATCGAGAAGGCCTTCGCCTCGGCCGGCTCCTACTCGGCCGACGGCGGACTATCGCAACGGATGTTCGGCACCCTGCTCTCCTGGATGCAGGACCACCGCCATCCGATCTTCATGATCGCCACGGCGAACAACATCAGCGACCTGCCGCCGGAACTCGTGCGGAAAGGCCGATTCGACGAGATTTTCTTCATCGATCTGCCCAGCGAGCGCCACCGGCAGTCGATCTTCGGCATCCATCTCCGCCGGCGGGGGCGCGACCCGAAGGAGTTTGACCTGAAACGCCTGGCCGCGGAAAGCGGCGGGCTGACCGGCGCGGAGATCGAGGAAGCGATCCGCTCGGGCATGTATTTCGCGTTTTCGGAAGGCAAGGAGTGCACGACCGAGCACGTCGTCAGGGCCATCGAGGCCACGCAACCACTCTCGGTCGTGATGCGCGAATCGATCGAGAACCTGAGAAGCTGGGCGGCGGGACGCTGCGTGCCGGCGGATTGAAAGCCGTATCGGATTGGACTTGCCCGCCCGCAGCGCCCTCACGGCACGAAGAGGTTTTTCGTGGCAAAGTTCGGATCACTCGTCAGGTGCACGCCGAGCCGGCGGAGCCCGGCCTCGTCGCCCGGCGTTGGAACATGCGTGATGTGCACGTCGCAGCCGCGGAGCTGCTTCAGCTTCTCCACGCACAACTGGGCCATCGGGTTGGCCGTCACGCTGATCCCGAGGGCAAACAGCGTTTCCTGAACGTCGAGGCTGACGGCCTTCTGGCCGAGAATCTCTTTTTTCATCCGCGCCGCCGACTCGATCACGCTGGGGGCGAGGAGATGGATTCCGTCGGGCAGCCCGGCGAGTTGCTTGACTGCATTCATCACCAGGGCGGCGGCGGCGTGCATCAGCGATGAATTCTTGCCGGTCACGATGCGGCCGTCGGCCAGCTCGATGGCCGCGCCGCAATACACCCCCTGGTTGCCGTTTCCCTGCCGCTGCGCTTCCTCCGCCGCGCGCCGCGCCGGCCCGACCACGCGGCGGTCTTCCGGGCCGATGTGGAGCATCTCCATGAGCCGTTCCACCCGGCGGACCGTCTGCTCGTCGGCCACCCCCATGGCGTACTCGGAGGCATAGCGGAAATAGCGCCGGATGACTTCGGCGCGGGATGCCGCCTGGACCTTTTCGTCATTGACGACTCCGGAGCTGGCGCGGTTGACGCCCATCTCGGTCGGCGAGCGGTAGATCGGCTCGGCCCCGGTGATCCGCTGGAGAATCTTGTGGAGCACGGGGAACGCCTCGACGTCGCGATTGTAGTTGGTGGCCGTCTGGTGGAAGGCCTCCAGGTGGAACGGGTCGATCATGTTCACGTCGTGCAGGTCGGCCGTGGCCGCCTCGTAGGCCACGTTCACCGGATGGGTCAACGGCAGGTCCCAGATCGGGAAGGTCTCGAATTTGGCGTAACCGGAGCGGACTCCGTGGAGGTGGTCGTGGTACATCTGGCTCAGGCAGGTGGCCAACTTTCCGCTGCCCGGCCCGGGGCCGGTGACGACCACCAGCGGTTTGGCCGTCTCGATGTAGGGATTGGCGCCATAGCCCTCCGCGCCGACGATCCGATCGACTTCCGCCGGGTAGCCTTTTGTCGGCGG
>JAMOAF010000656.1 GCA_023621895.1 Planctomycetota bacterium | reverse complement strand
GAAAGTCGGCAAGGATGGGGTGATCACGGTCGATGAAGGCAAGAGCCTGACCACCGAAGTCGAGTGGGTCGAGGGCATGCAGTTCGACCGGGGCTACCTGTCGCCCTATTTCGTCACCGATGCCCAGACGATGGAGTGCGTCCTCGAAGACGCCTACGTGCTCATCAACGAAAAGAAAATCTCCAGCGTCAAGGACCTCGTGCCGGTCCTCGAGGCCGTGGTCAACGCGGGCAGGCCCCTGCTGATCGTTGCCGAAGACATCGACGGCGAAGCCCTGGCGACGCTGGTCATCAACAAGCTCCGCGGATCGCTCAAGGTCGCCGCCGTCAAGGCTCCCGGCTACGGCGACCGCCGCAAGGCGATGCTTGAGGACATCGGCATCCTGACCGGCGGCAGCGTCCTCTTCGAGAGTCTCGGCACGAAACTCGAAAACGTGACGCTCGCCGACCTGGGGCGCGCCAAGAAGATCGTCATCGACAAGGACAACACGACGATCATCGAGGGCGCGGGCAAGAGCGCCGAGATCAAGGGCCGGATCGACCAGCTCCGCCGCGAGATCGAGAAGGTCAAGAGCGACTATGATCGCGAGAAGCTCGAGGAACGTTTGGCGAAGCTCGCCGGCGGCGTGGCGAAGGTCAACGTCGGCGCGGCCACCGAGAGCGAGATGAAGGAGAAGAAGGCCCGCGTTGAAGACGCCCTGCACGCCACCCGAGCGGCTGTTGAAGAGGGCATTCTGCCCGGCGGCGGCGTGGCCCTGCTCCGCGCCTGCGCGGCGGTCAAGCCGGAAGGGCTCGCTCATGACGAGTTGGTCGGCTACAACATCGTCCTCCGCGCTTGCCGCGCCCCGCTGACGCAGATTGCGTCCAACGCCGGGCAGGACGGCAGCGTGGTCTGCGAGAAGGTCGCCGACATGAAGAACGGCATGGGCTACAACGCGGCCACCGACCAGTACGAAGACCTGGTCAAGGCCGGCGTGATCGACCCGACGAAGGTCACGCGGACGGCCCTGGAAAATGCGGCCAGCGTCGCCACGTTGCTGTTGACCAGCGATGCCTTGGTGGCCGAGAAGCCCAAGGAAGAGAAGGCCCCGGCCGGGCACGGCGGCCCCCACGACATGTACTAGGCAGCTCTCTGCCAGCAAGTTTCCCCAGAAAGCCCGCCGGCCATTCTCTCCCCCCCCCCCACGGCCGGCGGGCTTATTTTACGTGACCTTTTCGCCGCTCCCGGCTTGCGCCGCCGCGCGGCGCAAGGGGGCACGTTCGGCGATCCCGCAAGAATGGAATGGATTCCGTTCCGCGAGAGACGGGCTATTCGATCACCGGCAGTTGCGCCAGGGCATGCTCGATGCGTTCTTGGGGGTAGGCGTAATCCTCCAACTCTCCGGCAAAGAAACGGTCGTAGGAACCCAGGTCGCAGAGGCCGTGGCCGCTGAAGTTGAAGAGGATGCATTCTTCCTTGCCCGTCTCCTTGCAGCGGAGCGCTTCGACGATCGCCGCGCGAATCGCGTGCGATGTCTCGGGCGCGGGAATCGTGCCCTCCGTCTCGGCGAAGAGCTTGGCGGCCTCGAAGCATTCGATCTGGTGAAACGCGGCCGCCTCGATCAGGCCGAGTTTGGCCGCATAACTCAAGCTCGGCGCCATGCCGTGATAGCGCAGCCCGCCGGCGTGGATTCCCGCCGGGATGAACGTGTGCCCGAGCGTGTGCATCTTCATCAGCGGCGTCAGACCGGTCGTGTCGCCGAAGTCGTAACGGTATTGCCCGCGGCTCATCGTGGGGCACGACTGCGGCTCGGCGGCGATGAACCGCATCTGGTTGCCGGCGATCTTGTGGCGGAGGAACGGAAACGCCAGGCCGGCATAGTTGCTGCCGCCGCCGACGCACCCGATGATTACGTCGGGGCTGTCGCCGGCGATCTTCATCTGCTGCTCCGCCTCCAGGCCGGTGATCGTCTGGTGGAGCATGACGTGATTCAAAACGCTGCCCAGCGTGTACTTTGTGTCGTCGCGCGAGACGGCCGCCTCGACGGCCTCGCTGATCGCAATCCCCAGGCTTCCGGGGCAGTCGGGGTCTTCAGCCAGGATCTTCCGCCCGGCTTCGGTCTCTTGCGAAGGGCTCGGCGTGACTTCGCTGCCCCAAACGTGCATCATCGAGCGGCGGTACGGCTTCTGGTAATAGCTGACCTTGACCATGAATACTTTGCACTTGATGCCGAATTGCGCGCAGGAGAAGGCCAGCGCGCTGCCCCATTGGCCGGCGCCGGTCTCGGTGGTCAACTGGTAGATTCCCTCCATCTTGTTGTAATAGGCCTGGGCGACCGCCGTATTGGGCTTGTGGCTGCCGGCGGGACTGTGGCTCTCGTCCTTGAAGTAGATCCGCGCGGGAGTCCCCAGCGCCTTCTCCAAGTTGAATGCCCGCACCAGGGGGCTCGGACGCCAGATCGCCAGCACGCGGCGAATCTCGTCGGGAATCTCGATCCAGCGCTCGCGGCTGACCTCCTGCTGGATCAACGCCTTGGCGAAAATCGGCTCGAGGTCCGCCGGGCCAACCGGCTGTTTCGTGGCGGGGTGGATCGGTGGCGGGATTTGTCCGGGCAAGTCGGCCTGGATATTGTACCACGCCTGGGGCATTTCACTTTCCGACAGCAGAATTCGCTTCGAACTCATTAATATCTCCTGCCACGATACCTCCGTGGCCCTGCCGTGCCGCCGCCCAGCATGGGCTGGCGCGGAGACGGCACGTCGCTGAAAAAAAACGTTTACCCTCGGACAACCGGAACCATCCCTCTCCCACCCGCTGGGGAGGGAGTCCTCTAAAGTAACCAAAATTCGGCCTCTTGTCGATGGTCGGGCCGCCGGAAATGGCCTGCCGCCGCGGGGCATTTCGACACCGGGCCGCTATCGGGGTATACTACCTTGAGCTTCGGCACCCGCTTCGAATAGATGTGCAATGACCCGCCCCTTGTGCCCGCGACTCCTGCTGCTTGCCGCTGCCTGCTGCGCGTGCGGCCTGGGCTCTCTCCAACAGGCGCCCGCCGCTGATGCCAGCACGGCTTTCCAGGCCGCGCTGGAATCGATTCGGGACGACCAGGTTGAGGGCTATGTAACCCGCCTGGCGGACGACAAATTCGAGGGCCGCGAGGCGGGCACACCCGGCGGGCACTCCGCCGCCGATTACCTGGTCGAGCAGCTTCGCAAACTGCAACTCGAAGCCGGCGGAGAGGATGGCAGCTTCCTCCAGCCCTTTGCCGACGGATACAGGAACGTGGTTGCGCGTCTCAGCGGCCGCGACACGGGGCCAGAACGGCAGACGCTGATCGTCTGCGCCCATTACGACCACATCGGCCGCGGCAGCCAAAAGACAAGCCTCGGCAAGGTCGGGGAGATTCACAACGGCGCCGATGACAATGCCAGCGGGGTCGCGGCGGTGCTGGAAATCGCCGAGGCTTTTAGCCAACTCCCCGCCCCCCCGCGGCGGAACATCCTGTTCGCCTTCTGGGATGCGGAAGAAAAAGGATTGCTCGGCTCGAAGCACTGGCTGGCCAATCCAACAGTGCCCCTCCAAAGCGTAGTCGGCGTGATCAATCTCGACATGGTCGGACGGCTCCGCGACGACCGGCTGGTCTTGTTCGGCTCGCGGACCGCCGCCGGATACCGGCGGATGGCGGCGATGAACAATCGGCAGACCGACTTGCGGATTGATTTCTCCACGTCGCTGGTCGGCAACGGAGACCACTTCCCATTCGTGGGCCGTCAAATCCCGGTCCTCTTCGCCCACACCGGCGTGCATGGCCAATATCACCGCGAGACCGATGACGCCGACCTGGTCAAGGTCGAGGGAATCAGCCGGACTGCACGGCTCTTGTTCGGCATTGCTTTCGAGCTGGCTGAAACAGCCGAATGTCCGACCTTTCGCACAGCATGTCTTGCCGAGTCGGCCTCGAGTGTGGCGAAATCCGATCGCGGCGTGGGCGCGGCGCCCCTCCTCCGCCTCGGCGCCGCCTGGCGCGCCGGCGGGGCCGGCGAAGTCGACGGGCCGGGTGTGGCGATAGCCACCGTCGTTCCGGGTTCAGCGGCCGACAAGGCCGGAATCCGGCCCGGCGATCGGCTGATCGAGGTGGCTGGCCACGCGATCCGATCCGGCGAAGACCTTTCCGGGGTGGTGATCTCGGCTGCCAATCCGGTCGAGGTCGTCGTCCAACCGCCCGAAAGCAAAGATGTCCGGGCATTGGTCGTTCAACTGGCCGGCAAGCCGCTCCGCCTTGGAATCACCTGGAGGACCGACGAAGCGGAGCCGCGGACGATCATCATCAATTCCGTCGTCGACGGTTCGGCGGCCGCAAAGGCCGGGCTTCGACCCGACGATCGAATTTACGAGGTGGCCGGACGCAATCCCGCCGACGATGACCAGTTCTCCGAATGGATCGCCACCCTTCCGGGGCCCATGGAACTACTCATTGAGCGGGATGGGCGGCTGTTGGTGGTGGTTGTCCACTTCTCCGACGGCGCCGCACTCGGCGGACCAGACTCCCGCCGATGACTTTCCTGGTTCCCAAGCTTTCCTGGTTCCCAAGCTTTCCCTGGTCCCCAAGCTCCAGCTTGGGAACCTCCCCCCAGGTGCCACCTTCCCTGGTTCCCAAGCTCCACCGTTCCTGGTTCCCAAGCTCCGCCTTCCCTAGTTCCCAAGCTCCAGCTTGGGAACCTCGCCAAGATTTCAGCCCCCCTCCTCCGCCGGGCGCGTGCCGCGGCTTCCGAAAACCCCGGGCCGCTCGCCGGCCCTTTCCGTTGTCGCCGGCAGGTCTAGAATAGGATCATGACGATAAAATCTCTGACCGCACTGCCGGTTTTCAACGAACGGGCCCACGTCGGCAAAGTCCTCGACGAGACTCTGCGCTACAGTCGCGATGTACTGGTCGTCAACGACGGATCGACGGACGGCACCTCCGAGGTGCTTGCCGCTCGCAAGGATATCCACGTTCTCACCCACGGCGGGAACCGCGGGTACGGCGCCGCTCTGAAAAGTGCGTTTGACTACGCGATTTGCCAAGGGTACGACGTGCTGGTGACGATCGACTGCGATGGCCAGCACGAGCCAAAACGGATTCCGGAACTGGTGGCCGCCACCCGCCGCGCCGACATCGTATCCGGAAGCCGTTACCTGGCCCCGTTTCCCGGTGACAGCCTCCCGCCCGAGCAGCGCCAGCGGGTGAACCGCATCATCACCGAAGAGATCAACCGCCGCCTTGGGCTGCATCTGACCGACGCATTCTGTGGTTTCAAGGCCTACCGGGTCGGCGCGCTGCGGCGGATCGAGGTTACGGACCCGGGCTATGCAATGCCCCTGGAGTTGTGGGTCCAAGCCGCTTTCCATCGTCTGCGGATTCTTGAAGTCGCCGTCCCCTTGATCTATTTGGATGAGACGCGGTCTTTCGGCGGCTCGCTCGACGACACGTCAACCCGACTGGCCGTATACCGCGACGTCCTGGAGCGTGCCATCGGGCGGTGTTTCGTCGCTGGTGGCGGCTGCCCCTCCACGGCGGCGTCGATCCTTTCCGGAAATGCTCCCGGATTGCAGTCGTCCAAGTTCTCTACGGCCGGATCGGCCTGTGGAGAGACGTTGTGATGGCCTCGGGCTGCGAGTATCTCGAATATCGGCCCTTGCGAGCTCCTCGCGAAAGCGGCGCGAGGATGTTTTTCCCGCCTTGGAACGAGATTGGGTCGCTGGTTGAGGCCAACCGAAGCAAGTTGGCCGGAGCGTGCTGCGACATCCAGGGCAAGTGCCTGGGACGGCTGGCGGCCGCCGCGAGAGCGGAGCTGGTGAGGGCCGCCCGGCGCTGGACGGGCCAGTACCGCGACCTGGGCGCCTGGGCCGACCGGCCGCCCGAGCGGATACTTCTTGCCGGTCATCAACCGCAAATGTTTCATCCGGGGGTGTGGCTGAAGAATTTCGCTCTCAGCCGCCTGGCCGGGGAGCAT
>JAMOAF010000405.1 GCA_023621895.1 Planctomycetota bacterium | reverse complement strand
AGATGACCATCGAAAAGCAGCGGGAGAAGGTGCTGCGGCGCTACGTGAGCTTCTCCAAGCGGATGCATCAGACGGATCGCGAGGAAGTGCTCGAGATGTACTTGACGGCGATGACGATGTCGTTTGACCCGCACACGAGCTACATGTCGCCTCGCTCGCTGGACAATTTCGAGATCCAGATGCGCCTGGAGCTCGACGGCATCGGCGCGGCACTCCAATCGATCGACGGCTACACCGTCGTGAACAAGATTATTCCGGGTGGTGCGGCCGGTAAAGACGGGCGACTGAAGCCCGAGGACCGGATCGTCGGCGTCGGCCAGGGGGTCAACGGAGAGATCGAAGACGTGGTCGATATGAAGCTCTCGGACGTGGTCGATCGAATCCGGGGCAAACGCAACACGGTTGTCCGACTCGAAGTCACGGACAAGGATGGTCTGGACCGTCGGATTGTGGAGATCACCCGTGCGAAGATCGAATTGAAGGACAGCGAAGCCCAGAAGGCCGTCTTCGAGGTCGGCGCCAAACCCTCCGGCGCGCCTTACAAGATCGGCGTCATCGATCTGCCCAGCTTCTACCTCGACATGGAGGGCGTCAAGAACGGAATCCCCAACTTCAAGAGCACCACGCGCGACGTGCGGCTGATCCTCGAGGAGTTCAACAAGCAGCAGGTCGATGCGGTGATCCTCGATCTTCGCCGCAACGGCGGCGGCTCGTTGCAGGAAGCAATCAGCCTGACGGGCCTGTTCATCGAGGATGGGCCGGTCGTCCAGGTCAAGGATGCCAACGGTGACGTCCACGCCTACATGGACAACGACAACGGTTCGATCGTCTGGAAGGGGCCGCTGGTCGTGATGGTCAGCAAGTTCAGCGCCAGCGCCAGCGAAATCCTGGCCGGCGCCATCCAGGACTATAAGCGAGGGCTGATCATCGGCGATCACGCCACCCACGGCAAAGGCACTGTCCAGAGCCTGATGGACCTCGGCGCCCAGCTTTTCCAGGGAATTCAAAACGCCCCCTCGCTGGGCGCCCTGAAAATCACCATGCAGCAGTTCTACCGCCCCAGTGGGGAGAGCACGCAGAACCGCGGCGTCGTCTCGGACATCGAGATTCCCTCCCTGACGACCCACTACGATATCGGGGAAGCGGACCTCGATTATGCCGTTCCCTTCGATCGCGTCGACCCGGTGCAACACAGGAACTATGGCCAGGTCAGCGATGCCATCCGCCAACAGTTGCAGCGGCTGTCGGACAAGCGCCGGAGCGATTCCAGCGACTTCCAGAAAGTGCAGCGCAACATCGATCTCTACCTGGCACAAAAAGACCGAAAATACATCACGCTCAACGAAGAGAAGTTCCGCGCCGAACTGAAGGAACTCGACGCCGACAAAGAGGAACGCCAGACGCTGGAGCAGATCGCCGAAGGAGGCGAGCTGGGAATCCGGCGAGAAATGTATCTCGACGAAGTCATGGCGATCACGGTCGACTACCTGCAACTGGTTCTCCTAGCCCAGTCGGGCTAGAAAACCGGGCAGAACATGCGCACCGGCACGAACATGCCCCCATTTCCGGTGGATTTTGAGTGCGCGAAAAGCACACTTGGGTAACCCCCTCCACAGAAGCATTCCGGACGTGCGGTCTATCCGTTTGAGCCGTCGGAGGGGGTCGGCATTTCAGGCCGCCGGAGTACAATAGAGCCTTTGAAGCGCGGGTGAGTTTGGGTCGGCGCGGCGATCGATTGCACGCCGGAGGATTTATTCCCCGCTGGCTGCTGCTAGACTTTAGATGAAGTCGGGAAGCCGTTTTGGCAAAAGCTTGTCTTAGGGTGGTTGCCGTGACTGGCTCGTCCGTCGCGGTGGAAGGCTTTCGTAATCGAATCTTCTGTTGTCTACTGGAAACTCCGTGAGTGGCTTCATCTGGCTGCTTCTTTCCCTGCTCATTCTCACGATCGTGCTGCACGTGGTCGCCCGCGTGCTCCGCGTGCCGGTCGTGGCTGAATCTTGCCGGCGAACGGCCTGGCTTCCGACCCATTGGCGCGAGCCGCTCGAGGAGGGCAAGGAGATCCGATTCCAGACAGCGGATGGCGTCTGGCTGAGCGGGACCTATCTGCACCGCCTGACCGAGAGCAGCCGCGGCACGATCCTTTACAGCCACGAGATGAACGGCGACCGCTGGAATGCCTTGCCCTACGTGGAGCATCTTCGCGCCGAGGGCTTCGACGTGTTCACGTTCGACTATCGCAACCATGGGCGGAGCGAGTCGGTCTCGGGCGGCGATCCCGAGCCGGAGGTCACTCGCGCCGACATGGCCGATCTTACGGCGGCCGTGCGGCTGGCAGCGGTGCACTCCGACATGGCCGGCGCGCCTGTCGGAGTGATCGGCGTCAGCAAGGGCGCGGCAATCGCGCTGCGAACGGCTGCCGAAGAGCCTTCGATTCGCGCGCTGGTGCTCGACAGCATCCAACCGGCGCGGCGGCGCGACCTGCGATCGACGCGCTTGCTCAACCGTTCCTGGCTGCCCGTGCGGCTGTTCGTCCGCCAGCGCGATGATCGGGTTGATTTGGCCCGCGCAGCCCAGAAGCTCCGGGCGGCGACGTTGATCGTGCACGGGCAGGATGATGTCGATGTGCCGCTGCAATTCAGCCGGAGCATCGCCGCGAGGATTCCGTCGGAGTGCCAGCTCTGGGTTGTGCCGCGGGCCCGCCACGCCGAGGCGGTTGAAGTGGCCGCGGCGGCCTACAGGACACGGATCGTGGATTTCTTTACGCGGACGATGCAGACGGCTCCCGCGCCGCGGGGGGGCGAGCTGCCGCAAGTCGCGCCCGCAAAAGCGATCCCCGAGCCGCTCCACCTGGCTTCATCGGGCACGGGGCGCAACGCCTCTTAGATGAGCTTGCGTGATTCCGGGAGGAATTCATGAGAGCGTGATAGCCGCGTGGGCTTGCCCCGCGGCGCGCCTGCGCTGCGGCACAACCCGCACGTAACGAAGCGCGGGTCAAGGCGCACGCGGCTATCTGAATAACAGCCGCTTTTTCCACAAATCACGCAGGCTCATCCAGGAGCCGCCCGCCGCGCAGCTCCCGACTATACTCCGCCGCCGCTCGTCTCCGGTCTCTCCACGGCGGCAGCAGCGTCACGAGGCGTCTCGCCGGGCGCCTCGGCGGTGAACTGGAAGAGCGCCTCGAGCGGCGCCTCCGCCGGGACGGCAAGCTTCAGGTCGAATCGGGCCCCAAACGGAAACACCTGGACCTTCTTGATTCGCACGTCCGGGCCGGCAAGCTGCTTCAGATCGGCTTCCGGCCCGCGGGCCAATGGCGGGCAGAAGGCGACGTGAACGCTGGCAAGCCGCTGACCTGCTCCAAACGCCGTCCGCAACCAGCCCTGAATTCGCTCGGTTCCGTCGGGTTCCCGCAAGCGCGTAAGCTGCTGGGTGACGTTCGCCTCCGGCGGAGACTGAATCGTCCACTCGGCCGCCGGCTGCGGGGCCACGGGCCTGGTCGGGGCGGCCGGCCGGGGCTGGCCAGTCAAATCCTCTCGGAAAGAGCTTAGCCGCCACGCCCATCCCTCCTCGACCAGGATTGGCGCCCAGAGAAGGATTACCCCCACAAGTGGGGACTTCGGGAGGCTAACCGCGATCGCCGCCGAAACAAGCGAAACCGTCAGCACGCCCGCCAGCAGAACGCCGCCGCGGTGTGGCGGCAGCGCCCGCCACGCTCGGCGGACCGCTGCGGTGGTCAGTGCCGCCACGAGCCCCACGATTGCCAATCCGGCGGCGGGCAGTGGACTGGACAAGGCTCCGGCCGCTCGTCGGCAGACGAGAAGGCACGCCACGCACCCGAGCATGGCAACCCAAGCGAGCAGGGCCGAGCGAAGGAGAAGTCGCACCGCCCCGTCGGTTGACGGGACCGACCCGCCGATCCCCAGTTCAACGCTGGTCGTGGTCGTCATCGCGCTCGATCGGGCCGGTTGCGGGAGCTAGCCGGCGGCTTCGCGAAGCTCGTTGGCCCTGGCCGTGCTCTCCCAGGTGAAGGTCGGCTCGCTGCGGCCGAAGTGACCGCCGGCGGCGGTCGCCAGATAGATCGGCCGGCGCAGCTCGAGGTATTCAATAATTCTCCGCGGGGTCAGCGGAAACAGTTCGCGGACGATCTCGCACAGCCGCTCGTCCTCGATGCAGCCGGTCCCGTCGGTGTCGACCAGAACGCTGATCGGATGCGAAACGCCGATCGCGTAGGCCAACTGGACCTCGCAGCGGTCGGCCAGGCCGGCGGCGACCAGGTTCTTGGCCACGTGCCGAGCCATGTAGGTCGCGCTGCGATCGACCTTCGTCGGGTCTTTGCCGCTGAACGCTCCACCGCCGTGGCGCGCCCAGCCGCCGTAGGTGTCGACGATGATCTTCCGCCCCGTCAGCCCGCAATCGCCATGGGGGCCGCCGACGACGAACTTCCCCGTCGGATTGACGTAGTACTTGATCTCTCCGTTGACCAACTCCGGCGGCAGGCAGGGCTGAATCACGTTGGGAACGACCCAGTCCCTGATCTGCGCCTGGTTGACGTCCGGGTGATGCTGCGTGGACAACACGACGGTGTCGATCCGCACCGGCTTTGGGCCGTCGAACTCGACGGTCACCTGGCTTTTGCTGTCCGGGCGGAGCCAGTCGACCAGCCGCTGCCGGCGGACCTCGGCCAGGCGGTTGGTGATGCGATGGGCCAGCGCGATCGGCATCGGCATCAATTCTCGCGTGTGGTTGCACGCGTAACCGAACATCAGTCCCTGGTCGCCCGCCCCGACATCCTTGCCCGATCCGGCGTTCTCGTCGACCCCCTGGGCGATATCCGGACTCTGGCGGTCGAGAGAGAGCATCACGCTGCACGTGTCGGCGTTGATTCCCATCTCGTCGTCGGTGTAGCCCACCTGGCGGATCACGTTGCGAACCACATCGGTGTAATTGATCATCGCCTTGGTGGTGATTTCGCCCGCGACGATGGCAATCCCCGTCGTGACCATCGTCTCGCAGGCCACGCGGCTGTACGGATCCTGCTCGTAAAGCGCGTCGAGCACCCCATCGGATATCTGGTCCGCCAGCTTGTCGGGATGCCCCATGCTGACCGCTTCGCTCGTAAACAGGTACTTACCCTTCGCCACGGAATCCTCCTTCAGGACAGCAAGCTTGCCCACGGCCGCTCAAGTGCGAGGCACAAACGGCCAATTATAGTCCGCCGCCGGAGGGCGGAGCAAGACGCTTGGGGGCTCAGAACGCGGGGAACCGGGGAGAACGGCCAGGGGCGGCGGATTGGCCCGTCTTGCGCCGGTTTTGAGACCCTCTCGGCGATCGGTCCCCCGCCGCACGCGGCAGTTGGGCTGGTTAGCGCTACTGGGCGAGGTTAAATTGGGCGCGCCGGTGTGCCGTTTCCTTCGCCCCCACCGATCCTGCCCGCGATGTCTGAAGAAACGCCTGACCAGCCGATCGCGCCGCGGAGCCGGCCCCACCGGATCGGCATTGCCGCGGGCTTCGGCCTCGCAGCGGCGATCTCGTTGATCACGTTTCCCGGCGGTATTCCTTTCATGGCCGCCGTCTGGATTGCGTGCTACACGCTGGCCGCCGCACGCAAACGGCCCGCCTGGCTTCCACTGCTGGCCTGCCTGGTAATCCTGCTGGCCAAGCGGATTCCCTGGTTTCCCGGGATGATCCTGCTGATGGTCGCCCTCGCGTCGGTCGGTTCGATGCGCCTGCTCAAAAGGCCGCGGACCGCTCGTCTCACGTCTGCCGCAGATCGCATCGCGATGGCCCTGTTGTGGCTCGCCTGGCTCGCCGCCTATCTGGATTGGCGCGCCGCCATCCATGCATCCGGGCAGGCCGCGCTCTCCAGCAATCGCCCCGTCGTCTGTCTTGGCGACAGCCTTACGGCCAGCGGATATCCGGACGAGCTGGGCCGCATGATCTGCGTGCCGGTCGTCAATCGCGGCGTCGACGGAATCACCACGGGCGACGCGCTGGCGATGCTCCCTGGCATTCTCGAGCTTCGGCCCCAGGCGATCGTTGTTGAACTGGGCGGCCACGATTACCTCCGAGGGCACGGGGAAAAGGCCTGCCAGGGCAACCTGGAGAGGATCATCGAATCCTGCCGCGCGGCCGGGGTGCAACTTGTGCTCATCGAGATTCCGCGAGGCATCGCCAGCGATCCGTTCCGCGGGCTGGAGCGCCGCCTGGCTCGGCGTTTCGACCTGGAGTTGGTTTCCGACGCGAGCCTTCGCGGCTGCGTGCTGTTGAGCCCTCACGCGCCGCCCGGGATGTGGCTGCCGGCAAGCTGGCACTTGAGCGACGATGGCCTGCACCCGAACGATCGAGGCAACGCCGCGCTCGCTCGAACGGTGCGAGACGCCCTGGTCCGCGTTTTTGGCCGCCAGATCGGCCAAGGTCAAGGTTCAAACTCCAAGACTCAGAAGCTCGGGCCGAAGGCCAAGCCCTGACTGATTCTGGCCATTGGAAATTAGACCTTGGATTTTGCCGAAAATCGCCCCTTCGGACTGGTTGCCTTCAAGTCCTCCGCGCTCCCTCCGGCGCGCGATCGCTGACGAGCCGATCGAGAAGCTCGAACGTTCTGGCCGTCGCCCCCAGTTGTTCCTCGACCAGTTTTCTGGCCCGCTCGCCGAGCCGGGTGCGATATTCGGGGTCCTCAAGGCAGCGGCGGACGAAAGCGGTCATTTCTGTTCCGTCATGCACGACCACGGCGGCCTGGCGGTCGAGCATCGCCGCGACGATGTCGCGGAAGTTCCGCGTGTTGGGGCCGAAGCTGACCGCCGCGCCGTAGGCGGCCGGCTCGATCATGTTCTGCCCGCCGCGCGGCCCCATGCTCCCTCCCACGTAGGCGATCTGGGCGGCGCCCCACCAGGCCCCCAGCTCGCCGACGACGTCCACCAGCAGGATTCGCGCCGACGGGTCGGCGCCTTGCTCGAGTGCGGTCCGCCGCTGCCAGGCCACGCCTCGCCGGGCGAGCAGCTCGGCCACCGAGTCGAAACGGTCCGGATGGCGCGGCACGACGATCAGCCGCAAGCGGGGCCACGAGTCCGCCAGCGAGAGAAAAGCGTCCAGGGCCAGCGGCTCCTCCGGATCCTGCGTGCTGCCGGCCAGGAAGACCACGTCGTCCGGGCTGATGGAAGCGAGCTGCCTGAGCCGCGCGGTGGCCTCGTTCTCGCGATCCGTCTCGGCGCCGTCGTACTTCATCGAGCCGGTCACGTGCAGCGCCGCCGCCTCCGCGCCCAATTGCCGAAACCGCCCGGCATAAGTCTCATCCTGCACGGCGACCAGGTCGATCCGGCGCAGAATCCACGCCGCCAGCGGCCTGATCCACCGGTATCCGCGGTGGCTGTGCTCGCTCAGCCGCCCGTTGACGACGGCCACCCGGGCGCCGTGCCTGCGGGCCGCCGCGATCAGGTTCGGCCAGAGCTCCAGCTCCGCGAGCACCAGCGCGTGGGGGCGAATCCGCCGCATCGCCGCCGACACGGCCCAACTGAAATCCAACGGGGCGTAAAACACGCCGAGGTCCGGATATCGCTTCCGCCCGAGCGCCATGCCGGTCATCGTGGTCGTGGAAAGCACGCACTCCCAGTCCGGGCGGCGCTGGCGGATCGCCGCGATCAGCGGGCGGACCAGGTTGACCTCGCCAACGCTCACGGCGTGAATCCACACGCAGACGCGATCTCCCTGGCGAACCGGCGCGGCTCCGAGTAGCTTGGCGCCGTATCCCTCCCGGTACTTCCCCTTGCGAATTGCCTGCCACAAAAGCCACGGAGAGCAAACCAGCAGCAGCAGGAGGTAGAACAGGTCGAGAACATATCGCACCGCAAAATCCTTCCGTAGAACGGAATTCAGTTGTGCCACGCCTTTGGTGCGTGGTTCACCGATCGCCACGGCCTTGAGGCCGGAGACTGCAAGCGGCAACCCGCTCTTCCGCAACCTGCCGCCGGTGACCTCGCGTTTCGCGTTCCGGTCTTCGCTTGCCGTTTCACCTCTTCTCGATCGTCGCCGCGGCGCCCTCGGCGCGATCGGCCTTGAGGCGTTCGATCTGGACCTGTTTCACATCGTCGAGAACGACGGCGTGGCGCATGTCGGGTTTCCGCGTGTTGAGCTGGATATCGCGGAGGGTCAGGCCTTCGACGTGCCGGCAGTAGAGGCCGTAGGCCGGCAGCGGGCCGAACATCGTGCTCTCCGGATAGCTCTCCGGCCGTTCGGCTATGGCCCGCTTTGCCTGCTCGGCGGTTCCGCCGCCGTCGAATTGGAGCTTGAGGTTTTCGAGCATCACGTTCTTGATCGGATGGCCCGGCAGGCCGGTGATCGAGCAACCGATTTCCGACGCGTTCTCGGCGGTGATGTCGCGGAGGACGACGTCTGCGAACACCCCGACGCCGGGCTTGGCGCCGCCGTCGGCATAGACGCGCGCCCGGTTCCCCAGCCGCAGGAAGACCGGGGCCGTGACGCCGTCGATCCGGATGCCGGAGACGCGGACGTTTCTGAGCGTTCCTCCATCGACGATCTCCAGGGCAATTCCCGCCAGGCCGCGCTGCGCGCCGTAGATTTTTTCCGACTTCCGCGGCGAGTGGACGGTGCAGTCGGTGACCGTGACGTCGAGGAAACCGCCGCCCGACTCGGTGCCCATTTTGATCGCGTTGCAGTGGCTGCTGACGGTGCAGCGGCGAATCGTCACGTTGCGGCAGGGGTCGAGGGAGAGGCTTTTCAGGACGATGCCGTCGTCGTCCGAGTCGACCCGGCAGTCCTCGATCGTCACGTTGCGGCAACTGTCGACGTTCAGGCCGTCGTTGTTGTACGCGACGTGGTTGAAGACGTCGATTTTGCGGATCGTGAGGCCGTCGCAGCCGCGATAGTGCTGCATCCAACTGCCCGCGTTGCGCATGCGAACGCCCTCGATCACGACGTTCCGGCAGTCATGGAGGTAGATGTTCTTGGGCCGCAACCGCGACTTGTCTCGAAAGGCTGCGCCCTGCCCGTCGATTATGCCCGAGCCGCGGATCGTGAGGTTTTCCAGGTTTGCCCCGGCGAGGATCGCGGCATAGCGGAAGCCAGCGCCCGCTCGCGGCGTCCGGTATTGCTGGCGGTCCTGGGTGCCCAGGAGCGTCGCCCCCTCATCGAGCGCAAGGGTGAGGTTGCTCGCCAGGTAGACGGTGCCGGTCAGCCACGTGCCCGGCGGAACTTGGACGGTTCCGCCCCCCTTCGCCGCGCAGCGGTCGACGGCCTCCTGGATGGCAGCCGTCGAGAGCGTCTTGCCGTCGCCCACCGCGCCGCAATCGCGGATATCGACCACGTGCTTGGCGGCGGGCGCCGGCTGGATCGCAAAAACCCAAGAAAGCCCCAATAGAACACCGAGCCTGGCAGTCGTCATCGTTCTCACTCCTCCACGGGTGCGAGGTGGATCGCGCCGATCGCTGGCGCGAGCGGCGGCGTCTTGTTTGGAAATCGTCACGGGGAGTTCCTCCGCGACCGGTTCGAACCGCTCGGCCGGTTCAAACCGGCCGCGCGATTCGGATTCGTCCTGTATAACGCACGGAGACTTCGTGATGAAGACCCGCTAGGGTGCGGATCGGGCGGCCGGCAATTGTGCGCGTGGCACGGGCGCGGCGGCATGACGGCTTGATTCTCGGGCTGAGCGGGAGATAATGGGCGGTTGCCTCGCAAGGCAACATCTACGCCGGTGACATCATGGGCTGCCGGGTGCAAAAATTCATCAGACGCAACTGAGTGAGGAATGCTTCATGTTGTTGGCATTTGGCGAGATCATGCTCCGGGTGGCGCCGCCCGGCGCGGCCCGGTTCCGGCAATGCCTGCCCGGCCCGGTCGAGGTGACGTTTGGCGGCGGCGAGGCGAACGTTTGCGGGTCGCTTGCCTTGCTTGGCCGGCCGGTCCGCTACGTGACCGCGCTTCCGGACAATCCGTTGGCCGACGCGCTGGTCGGCTGGCAGCGGAGCCTGGGGATTGACACGAGCCACATTCTCCGCCGGGAGGGGCGGCTGGGGATTTACTATCTTGAAACCGGCGCCAATCAGCGCGGCTCGACGGTGGTCTACGATCGCGCGGCCAGCTCGGTGGCCCTGGCCGCGCCGGAGGAATACGATTTCCGGTCGGCCCTCGGCGGCGTCGCGCGGGTGCACGTGACGGGGATCACGCCGGCGATCAGCGAGAACGGCTTTTTGGCCACGCGCGAGCTCCTTCGCCTGGCCTCGCAACAGGGCGCCAAGGTCTCGTGCGACTTGAACTTCCGCAAGAAGCTCTGGCGATGGAGGAAAGGGACGCCCGCCGGCGAGTTGGCCCGGCAGTGCATGACCGAGCTGTTGCCGATGGTCGACCTGGTGATCGGCAACGAGGCCGACGCCGAGGACGTGCTCGGGATCGAGGCGGCGGGGACGGAGGTTGAACGGGGGCAGATCAGCGCCGAGGCGTACGTGGAGGTCGCCCGGCGGATCGCCGAGCGTTTCCCGAACGTCTCGCTGGTGGCGATCACGCTTCGCGAGAGCGTGTCGGCCAGCCACAACAATTGGGGGGCGATGCTTTTCGACGCGCGCTCGGCGAGCGCGCATTTTGCCCCGCTCGACGGCCAGGGGCGGTACCGGCCCTACGAAATCCGCAACATCGTCGATCGCGTCGGCGCCGGCGATTCTTTCGCGGCCGGCCTGCTCTACGCGCTCGACAGCGAGAAATACGCCGCGCCGGCCGACGCGGTGCGGCTGGCGGCCGCCGCGAGCTGTCTGAAGCACTCCGTGCCGGGCGACATGAACTACGTGACCCTCGGCGAGATCGAAGCACTTGCCGGCGGCCAGGCGTCCGGCCGCGTGCAGCGGTAACGCCGGGCGTTGGTCGATGCGGCGCGATTCCGGCGCATCCGCGTGTGCGCGTCGCGCCGCGGGCGACTGAAGGTCGCAACGAGCCGGCGGCGCGGGATGACCGGGCGATCTGGAGAAGCCACGACCTGCCGGAGACGGTATCGAAGCGTGCCTGAGCCCCCCCGAGTGAGTTATTCCGCACGAATCGCCGGCAGCCGTGGCGATGTGCAAGAAACTCACACTCTGGAGCGGGGTTAATCAGAGAGACGGACGCGTCGGAGCACCTTGGGCGGGTGGTCGCGAATTGGCTGATGGCTTAGATTACAATGGAGTGCGGCCGGGATGCGCCGGCCGCGGCTGGCACGATTCGCGTTTCACCCACGGGGACAGAATTGGTCGTCACGGAATCGTCGGCCCGAAGGTACGCCCTCCGGGACCCTGATGTTCGGTTGATGCTCGAGGTGCGCGACGACAACGCCGCCGCCTTCGAGGAGTTGATGCTGCGCTATCAGGGGCGTGTCGTGACGGTGCTGGAACACGCGACGGGCAACCGGGATCTTGCCGAGGATTTGGCGCAGGACGTTTTCTTGCGGATGTACAGGGCGCGCAAACGCTACGTGCCGGGCGCGAAGTTCTCGACGTGGCTGTTTACCATCGCCAACAACGTGGCCCTCAACGCGCTTCGCAGCCGGGCAAGGAGGCATGAAGTGACGCTCGAAGGTCGCGAAAGCGGCCCGCTGGGCGTGCGGCCGCTCGAAGCGATGATCGCGGCCTCGAGTGGGCAGATTCCGGCTCGGGCGATCGACAAGGCCGAAGCGCGCGACGTTGTGCAGATGGCCATCCAGGGCTTGAACGAGCGCCAGCGGATGGCGGTGCTGCTGAGCAAGTTCGAGGGAATGAGTTATGCCGAGATCGCCGAGAGCATGGACCTGTCCGTGCAGGCGATCAAGTCCCTGTTGAGCCGCGCCCGAAACAACCTCAGGGAAGTCCTGGAACCGTACCTTGATCGAGGGCAGCGCCCCGGCTCGGAGGTCGAATCGCAGCCGGCTGAGACCGAAGCGGATTCGATCCGGGGCGAGGCGGAAGGTGACTGATAGAACCGATTGGGGCCAGTAGGCCATGTTAAACGATCCGTACCATGCCGGCACGGCCGACGAATTGCCGCCGAGCGAGGAGCAGTTGGTGGCTTACCTCGACGGTGAACTCGACGACGAGTCGAGCCGTTCCCTGGAACAGCGGTTGGCGACGGATTCCGGCTTGCGCTCGCAGCTCGGCCGGCTGGAGCGGACGTGGGACATGCTCGATCAGTTGGGGCGGGCCGAGGTCGGCGAGGCCTTCACGCGGACGACGATCGAAATGGTGGCGCTTGCGGCCGAACAGGAACAGCAGCAGGAGGAAGCGGAGCGGCCCGTTCGCCGCCGCCGCCGCTTGTTTGTCGGCGCGGCCGGGATTCTCGCCTCATTGGCCGCCGGTTTCCTTCTTGTCTGGGCGCTGTGGCCCAACCCGAACCGGCAACTGCTTGAAGACCTGCCGGTTCTCGAGCGTCTCGACGAGTATCGGCAAATCGATGGAATCGAATTTCTCGAATTGCTCCACAAGAGAGGCGTTTTTGCGGGGGAGGGCGACAATGACGGCGTCTAGGGGGTTGTGCGTTGCGTTGTCCGCGGCGCTGGCCATGGGCGCTGTTGCCTGTTGCATGGCCAACGAGACCCTCGAGGAGCGCCGTGCGCGGATTGAGCAGATGAGTCCCGAGGCTCGAAAGCAGCTTTTGGAGAACTGGCAGCGATTCCAGAGCCTGCCGCGCGAAGAGCAGGACCGATTGCGCCGATTGCACGAGGCTTTCGAGGCCCGCCAGGACCGTGACACGCTTGGCCGCGTGATGAAGGCCTACTACGACTGGGTCAGCGATCTGCCGGACTTCGATCGCGCCGAGCTGGCCCGGCTGGCGCCGGCGGAGCGAGTTGCCAAGGTGATCGAGTTGCAGCGTCAGCAGCAGCAGCGAGGATTTCGCGGCAGGCCGGTTGGCAGTTTCGGCCACGGCGCGTTCGTCGGTAAGGCGGGGCTTCCCAACCTGTCTCCCGACGACATCGAGGCCGTGCGCAAGTGGATTCTCCGCTACGCGGTCGAGCGCCGGCGCGAACTTGCGGCTGCCCTCCCCCCGGCGGCCAGGGAGAAGTGGGATGCCGAGTTCGAGAAGGTCCTCAATGAATCGCCGAATGCGGAGAAACCGATCTGGAGGATGCTGATCGACTGGCACATGGCCAACCCGAAACAGGACCTGCCGCTCAGCGAGGGAGACCTTGCCTCCCTCCTGGCCGTCCTCACGGAACCGGCGCGGAAGCAACTCCAATCGCGCAAGTTGGACCAGCAGCGCGAGTTGGCGCACAAATGGATGCGCGGCGCCGTCGTATTCCACTTCTTTGCCCACCAGAAAGAGATTCGCGACCTGGCGACCCCGGAGCAACTTGCCGCTTTTTTCGAGAACGAACTGGAGCCGGAAAAACGCGACCGGGTGATCAACCGCCCCAACGAAGAATCGCAATGGTGGCTGCGGTTCTACTACTTCCAGTCGCGGATGCCCGAGTTTGAATTTCCCTTCGGCGATCGGACGGGCCGTCCGTTCGGCCGGGGCGGCCCGGCCGGTCCCAGCCGGCCGGCAGGCGGTCCGCCGGGAGGTGGGGAGGGTCCCCCAGCCCCGTTCGGCCGGCCGAGGGGGGGCGATTTTGGCGCGCGGCCCGGCGGCTCTCCACCACCGCCGAGAATCGAGCCTTGATCGGCGGGGGAGCGATTTTCGGGCTAAATGAGCTTGCGTGATTCCGGGAGGAATTCATGAGAGCGTGATAGCCGCGTGGGCTTTCCCCGCGGCGCGCCTGCGCTGCGGCACAACACCCGTACGTAACGAAGCGCGGGGCGAGCCGACGCGGCTATCTGAATAGCAGCCGCTTTTTCCACGAATCACGCAGGTCGATTCAGGCGGCCGCCTTCTGCGCCGTGCGGCCGCGCGGGCCGCGCGTGTCCTTCCAACGGCGATGGACCCACCAGTACTGGTCCGGATCGATCCGAATCGCCTCTTCGAGCCTCTTCGTGTACCACTGGGTCAGGTCTTTTACCGTGGCCACCTCCCCCTTCGTGTCGCGCGGGTCGATGATTTCCGAGACCACCATCTCAAAATGCATTGGCCGATCCAGGCGGCGCGCGTAGCAGACGGCGATCGGCGCGTCGTGCTCCAGGGCCAACAGTGCAATCGCCTTGTACGTCGACGCCGGCCGGCCGAAGAAATCGACCCAACAGCCCTTGGGGCCGGCCGCCTGGTCCGCCAGGAACGCCATCGTGCCGCCGCGGCCGAGGACCTCCAGAATCTGGTCGTAGCCGCCGTTCTTGGGAATCAGGTGCTGGCCGGTCGCGCCGCGGAACCGTTCCAGGAAGTCGTTCAAGTACTTGTTGTCGAGGGTCCGGGCGACGCTGTGGGTGGGAAAGCCCAAGAGCCCCAGCAGGTAGCCTCCCACCTCGAAATTGCCGAAATGGCCGGTGACCAGCACCACGGGTCGATCGTCCAGAAACGCCCGCATCAGCGGCGTCACGTTCCGCAGGCGGACATACTTCCGCCAATTGGTCTGGTGGATCTTCCGCGGTACGTGCGCCACTTCGAGCACAAGCAGCAGGAGATGTCGCCACATCCGGCGGGCCAGCCGCCGCCGCTCCGCCGGATCGAGTTCCGGAAAGGCGTGCTGGAGATTCTCATCGACCACTTTGCTTCGCAAACGCAAGACATCGCAGGCCAGCCAAGCGAGCCAATCGGCCAGCAGTTGGCCGGTTTCCATGCGGATCGCCTGGGCCACGCAGATGAACAGACGCACGAGCACGTAGACGAGATAGTCGAGCCGTTTTTGCACCGGCAAGTCCCTCCATGGCGTTGCCAGAAGATCGAGGGGGCTATTCTCGCACGAACGGCCACTGCGGGGAAGAGAGGTTTTGGCGTCCGGCAAAGGGGCAAACGGCGGCGACGGGGGAAGGTTCAAGGTCCAAGGTCCAAGGTCCAAGGTCCGGTCTTATCCACGGCCCGCCCTTGGGAACCGAGCCGGGATGCTTTCCGGCAAGAGGCCGCGTGCATCGCCCGATTCCCAGGCAAAAACGCCTCTTGCGTCTACCGGGCGACCGCCCGCTACCTCCGGCCCCGAGTGCTCCGCCAGCGCCAGAACAGGCCGCTGCGACCTTGCGATGGCTGGAGACCGTAGTCGAGAAGTTGCATGTTGCTCCGCAGCACCAGTCGCCCCTCCTTGTCGACCTGCTGCGACGAGCAACAGATGACTCCTCCCGGGACCACCGACGATGTCGATGCCCATGTTGTGGTGGTGCCCGACGCATCCTCATGGACGGATTTTACGCGCGCCGCCGTGCGGAAATTGCGAAACACCGCGCAGGGCGCCTCGAGGGAAACCACCTCGACGCTGGTCTTGCTGATGGGAGTCCTCAGGTCGTCGCCATAGACCGCCGTCACCCGCCTGATGATATACGGATCGACGGCATCGGAGTACCAGATTTTGCTGACTCTCCTGCCGCCTGGCCGAGGGAACTCCAATTCGAGGACCCGGCAGTCAACGCGGCGATTCTCAACCACAAGTTCTGCCCGGCCAAGGTCCTTGATCGCCGGCTCGTTGCCGGCCACTTCCCCGTGAAACCCCTGCCGCAGCGTTTGTGGATCGGTGTCCAGGCGCTTTCCCCCCACTAGCACCGCAACCTCTACCTTCAGCGTCACGCCGGCCTCGTCGACACCGCTCAACGTCGTGCTCGTCTCGGTCACGCTTTTGAGCATCTGGCCGCCTTCGTAACTCTCGGTTGTCACTCGCACCAGGCTCCACGCCCCCGGGTGGAACTGGCCCCAAGGGTGATGCTGCCGCGTCAAACCGGTTTGCTGGCCGATTGCCGGACCACACAACATCACCGCCAACAGGCAAGCCCGAACGCATTTCGTGCAGAAGCATTCCATATCCGGAGACTCCCGGACCATCGTGTTGCGTCACTTCACGCGGGGGATGCCGCCTACGGGGGTGTCTTTCGCCCCGCACGTGTCTGGCGCAGCCGCCGCTTGGCAGCCCCTCCTTCAGCGGCTTTGGAACGCCCACCCACCAGGCATCTCCTTTGATATCGCCAAACCCCAATATAGTCGAAGCCATGGAGATATCCCATACGGCCCCCCCCTCTGGGGTGGCAGTAGGGTGGTGCGGAGCGGACCAGCCCCGTGCGGCCCGCGCCGCTCCGTTTGTCGCCGGGAACCGAGCGCCGTTGCACGGCCAATGGGGTAGCGCCGCCCCACCGATGGCAAACCCACAAGACAGCCGATGGGAAAGCCGAATCATGGTGGGCCGGCGCTCGTCCCCTGATGCTCCGAACCGTTTCGGCTCCGGAAACGTCCGCGGAATTGCCGATCCGCAGGGCGATGGTTCGCTCTGGACCACCCTACGATGTCCGCGGAATTGCCGATCCGCAGGGAGATGGTTCGCTCTGGACCACCCTACGGAATCACGACGGGCCGGTGTGTCAGGTCAACTTGGTCACGCCGGGAATCGCCACGGCGTATTTGCCGTCGGCGTCGGGCAGCGTGGGCGGGTCGGCGTCCCAGGCGTAGCTGCGCGGCGCAAGGGTCTCCGTGCTGGCCATCGCCTCGTCCCAGGTGATCGCCTTTCCGGTGTAGCAGACCATCCGGCCGAGAATTCCCAGCATCGTGCTCCGGGCCATGTACACGCCGTTGTTGATCGGCTTGCCGGCGCGGATCGCGTTGAAGAGGGCCTCGTGCTCGAGGACGTACATGTTTCCGCCCTCGCCCTTGAACCGCCAGGGATTTGCGCCTTCGATGACGTGGTCGGGCGTGACGGTCGCGCGGCCCTTCGTGCCGAGGAACTGATCGGATACGTTGCTGTAGCATCCGCCCTGCTGGCGGCAGTATGAATGGACCTTCTTGCCGTCCGGATATTCGTAGACGACGGCCATGTGGTCGTAGATGTCGCCGTACTTGGGCTGCTCCTTGCGGACTTCGCGGCCTCCCAGGCCGTAAGCCCTCAGCGGCGGCTCGTCGCGGAATGCCCACAGGGCCTTATCGAGACTGTGCACGTGCTGCTCGACGTTGAAATCGCCCGAAAGCCATGTGAAGTAGTACCAGTTGCGCATCTGGTAGGCCATTTCCGTATCGGTGGCTTCGCGGCCCCGGTGCCAGAGAGTGCCGGTCAGGTAGGTCTCCTGAATCGAGAGCACTTCTCCGATCGCCCCGTCAAGGATTCGCTGCATCGTTTCCTTGACGGCGTGGTGATACCGCCAGCAAAGCCCGGAAACGACATTCAGGCCCTTCTTCTCGGCCAGCTTCGAGGTTTCGAGGATGGACCGCACGCCCGGGGCGTCAACAGCCACCGGTTTCTCGCAAAAAACGTGTTTGCCGGCGTCGATGCACGCCTTCAGGTGCTGCGGGCGGAAATGGGGCGGCGATGCCAGGAGGACGACGTCGACGCCGCTTTCAATTACCTTCTGGAATCCGTCAAAACCCGTGAACCGGTGATCCGCATCGACCTTGATTCTGTCCGCGACCGCCTGCTTCGAAAGGCCCGACAAGCATCCGTCAATCCGCTCGGCGAAAGGATCGGCGACCGCTGTCAACACGGCATTGGCATCCGCGGTGAGGGCGTTGGCCGCCGCCCCGGTGCCGCGGCCGCCGCATCCGACCAGCCCGACCTTCAGCCGGCCGTCTCCCGCCGCATGCGCGCTCCGCTCAAGGGCCAAGCTGCCCAGGACTGCTCCTCCGGCCAGCGCGCCGCTCGTCTTGATGAAATCGCGTCGAGTCGACGTAGCCTTCTCGGTACCCAATCGTTGCGACATCTTGTTCCTCCTCTATCAACGTGGTCAGTGGCGTGCGTCGACACGGTGCCACGCACCGAACAGGCCAGACTACCGGCCCGGAAAAATCGGACGCCCCGGCACGTCCATCATAACCGTGCCGCCCAGGCCAGGCAACGTGATGCCGGAGTCATCGCAGCTTGGCGAAAAACCGCAAGAACTCGCTTTCCAACTGCTCCAAGTCGTAGCCGAAAGCCTCCTTGAACTCCGCCAGCCGGGTACCCGGTTCATCCCAGCGTTGGGGGGCCTTGCGAGAAAGCGTCCGCAGATACTCGACGTATTCCTTCGGCTTTTGCAGCGCGAGAAAATAAGTCAACGCCCAGGCCTCCGCATAAGCGTCCGTTGCCGATGCTGAATCGCGCAGCCGCCTGTCGTCGCCGAGCAGCGTCGCCAGCGAGTCGGGGGGGCGGCGGCGCACGTAGTCGCGAAAATGCCTCAACCGCAGCAGGTTGATCTGGCCGATGCTCCGCCACCCCCGGGAGCTGGTCAGGTCGGGTGTCTCGAAATACATCGCGATCCCCTCGCTGAACCAGAGCGGGCAGTCGCTGTAGCGGGCATGGAGCCCGCAGTTGTACGCGATCTGGTGCGTCGCTTCGTGAACAATCGTAGCCACCGTGGGCGCGGCCGCCGGTTGTGCCAGAATCCGGTTGACTTGCGCCGCCGAGCCGAGCCGCGCGTTTGAACCGCCGCCGGCCTCGACTCCCGTCAGGTCGTACATCGTGATCCGGTTGGTCCGCAGGCTGTAGTACGCCACGACCGACTCGGCCCCCTCGCCAACCTCCGGCCGGGAGAAATCCGCATAAGCCTTCTTTTCGGCAAACACGATCGCCACCAGCGGGAATTCCGGCCTGGCCAGAACGAACCCCTTGCGGGTCCAGTAGTTCGTGAACGCCATCTCCAAGCGTTCCAACAGCGCGCCGCACCATTGGGCGTATCCTCGCGACGTGCTGTGGCAGATCACGTAGTTCGAAGTCTGATAGACATCAAAACCGGCCGGCAATTCGGCCAACAGCCGCGCGGCAATCTGCTCCTTGGTGAACGGTTGAAAGGGCGTCTCGTCCGAGGACAGCCCCTGGACCTCTTCCGACGCGGCCAGCCAGATCGTCCCGTCGCGGGTCTGGAACATCACGCTGCCGTCTTGGGCGACAATCATCGTCCGCCCGTCCAAGCCGACCGTTCCCTCGCCGCGCCGCAGGACCAGGTGGTCGATCCCGCTGGCCTCGGCGGCCGCCAATGCGGCAATCACCCCGATAATTAGAACCACCGCTCGTCTGCCGGGATCCGCCGCCATCTCGCTCTCGCCTGCAACTGGGCCTGGTTGAAGTGATCGCTCTTCCACTGGCGTTCATTATACTTCACCGCGGCGCGCCGCTTCGACCCTCGGCGCGGCCGGCGCCCACGCGTCCAACGACCGCCGCCAGCGCCAGCGCCACGAGCCATCCCGATGCGGCGAAACCCGCCGAAAGCGCCAGGCAGATTCCCGCCACCTGGTCCTCCACGCCGTAGTGCAATAGGGTGAAAATTCGCACAGGCAGGAGGGGCACCCCCGGCGGGACCGTGAGGATGCTCGCCGACAGATCGCCGATCGCCACAACCGCCGCCAGCAGCCAGGCCGCGATCGTCGCCGAACGCTTCCAGGGGAGTGCGACCCTCCACAGCACGCCCCACGATCCGGCCCCATCGACGAGCGCCGCGTCGATCACCGAGCGGGGAATGCTCTGAAAGGCGAACCACATGACCAGCACCGCGGGCGGCAGGGCTCGAATCGTCTGCGCCGCCAAGGGGGCGAGAATCGACTGGTCGTACAGGAAGATCAGCAGGGGCGCCCCGGGGCGGTTCAACAGCCAGATCACCGCCAGCCCGATCGCCGGCCCCGGCGCGGCCAATCCCGCGGCCACCAGGGTCCAAACCAGCTTTCTCCCGATCCCCTCGAATCGCGCGATCCAGGCCAGGATCGTGCCCGCAAGCACCGCCGCGGTGGCAGCCAGCGAGCCGATCATGATCGTCCAGCCGAACTCCTGGCGATAGCGCCACGGGGCGCCGCCAACGACCAGCACGCACTTCTCCAGCGACCAGGTCCGCACCCGCCCCGCGGCAGTCTGGTTGACGACGATCCCGGCCTTGGAAACCAAGTTGATCGCGGGAATCCCCACGACCAACAGGACCGCCAGGGCCACAATTCCGCTGGCGACGGGACCCCAGCGGCCGAGCGGGTAGAGAAACGGGCCGCGGAGCGTCTGCGGGCGGCCCGCCGAGGTGATTGCCAGCAGGATCACCAGTCCCCCTAGGACTGCAAGCGCCGTCACGAGCAGCGTCGGCAGAAATCCCGGCGGGCCGACCAGCGCCCCGTTGACCTCCTGCGGCCCGATCGCCGTCTGGGTATAGATCTCCTCGGCAAACGTCCGCACGCCGAACAGGTCGGTCACGGCGATCTCCGACGAGGTTGTCACCGCCACCCACAGCGCCGCCACGCCGACCGCGCCGAGACTGGCCGGCAGCGTCACTCGGACGAGCACGTCGCGCGGCGCGCCGTCGAGCAGGGCCTGTTCCTCCAATTCCGGCTCGACCAGCCGCAGCCCGGTGCCGACAATCAGCGCAACCCAAGGCACGGAAGCGACCCCGTGAATCCAGGCCGCCGCCGAAAAGCCCTCCAGCCAGGCGCCGCGCCCCAAGGCGAGCGTTGCCCAACCTTGCAGCCCGAAACCAGCCTCCCAAGCGGCCGCATGAAGGTAAAGCGGGACGAACAGAATCCCGCCCAAGAGCGCCGCCGCCGCGCGCCGCGCGCCGAGATCGGTCCGCGCAAATAGGATCGCCGCCAAGGTCCCCAGCGGAAGACTCACCAGCCAGGCGCCCAATACAAGCAAGGCCGTATTTCCAACCAGCGAGCGAATCCGGCCGTCCGCCGCCGCCAGCGCCGCCAGGACGATCGCCGCGGCGACCAGCCACGCCCACCGGCCGGCGCTCGACGAGAACCGCGTTGTTTGGTTTAAGAGACGCATCGGGAGGAGCTATCAGCCGCCAGTCAGTCAGCGATCGGCCGCCAGGTTGCGGGCTACAGATTGCAGATTACAGATTACAGGCTACAGGGCCAGCACCGCGGCGATCTCGGGATCGCAGGCCTCAACGTCTTCGAAGACCCGGTCGTGGTCCCGCTTGGGCGGCTCTGGCTTGTCAACGAGCCGGACGTCACGGCTGGGCCTATCGCAACTCGCGGAGCCGATCCAGGTTCGGCTGCTTTCCCAATACCAGGAGCATCTGGTCGGGCTGGAGGCAGAACTGCGCGTCCGGCAGCATGTGCAGCTCGCCGGTCATCGCGTCCTTGACCCCGACGACGAGAATTCCCAGCTCCCGCCGCAGGCTGAGTTGCTCCAGGGTCTTTCCTCCAAAGCTGTCGGGCACGCTGATCTCCGCCAGGCTATACTCGGGATCGATCGGCAGGTAGTCGAGCACGTTGGGCCAGGTGAGGCGGTCGGCCAACTCTTCGGCCAGTTCGCGCTCGGGGAAGACGACCCGTTCGACGCCCAGCGCGCGGAGAATCTTGCCGTGGTCGTCGGTGACTCCCTTGGCGATCACGCGCCGCGCTCCAAGCTCCTTGACGTGCAAGGCGGCGAGGATCGATTGGGTGATGTCTTCACCCAGTCCGATCACAACCGCGTTGGCCTCGGCCAGCGGGAGGTGCTTGAGGGCTTCGCGATCCCGCGCGTCGCCGATGATCGCCTCGTAGAGGCAGCCTTTCAGCGCTTCGACCCGCTCCCGCTCCGCGTCCAATCCGGTCACGCGGCAGCGGTTTTTGGCCAGTTGCCGGGCCATGGCCGTGCCGAAAGTGCCCAGACCGATCACGACAAAGTGCTTGATTTCCGCCATCGCATCAACCGATCAATACGGACTCGCTTGGAAACTCGATCCGGTCTTCCTGCTCGCTCCGCGACAAGGCGGCGAACACGGAAATCGGGCCCAGCCGCCCGACGAACATCAAGAGGATCACGATCAGCCGCCCACCGGCCGACAAATAGGGCGTAATTCCCGTGCTCAGCCCGACCGTCCCCAGCGCGGAGGTTGCCTCGAAGAATGCGTCGAGAAAGCCGTCGTGCGGGTGGGGCGCCTGCGTCTGTTCGGCCACCAAGAGGACGGTCAGACCCGCAAACACCATGATCACGTAGAGCATCGCCGTCACCGTGGCTCGCTGCACAATTTCCGGGGAAATCGTGCGGCGGAAGAGGTGCAGCCGCCGCTCGCCGGCGAACACCGCCCGCGCCTGGCAGATGAGCACCATCATCGTCGATACCTTGAAGCCTCCCGCGGTGGAGCACGCGCCGGCGCCGACGAGCATCAGCAAGATCAAGAGGAACAGGCTGGCGTTGGCCATCGCGGCCAGATCCACCGTGTTGAACCCGGCCGTCCGCGCCGAGACGCTGTGGAAGAAGGCGACCATCGGCCGCTGCCAGATCGGCATGTTCTTGAGGACGCCGTCCCACTCCAGGATCGAAAGCAGCAGGGTTCCTCCGAAGACGAGCGCCGCTGTTCCGATCAGCATCAGCTTCGTGTGCACAAGCCAGCGGTCCCAACTCTGCCGCCAGGTTCCGTGCCAGTTCCTCCTGATGTCCAGAACCACGGGAAATCCCAGTCCGCCGAAAATGATCAGCCCGGTGATCGTCAGGTTGACGAGCGGATCGCCCTGGTACCGCGTGAGGTTGTCGTCGTGCAGGGCAAATCCCGCGTTGCAGAAGGCCGAGATCGCGTGGAAGATGCCGTACCAGACCGCTTCCAGCGGAGGCTGGTCGAAGAGGTTCCTGACCGAAAGCGCCAGGGCGCCGAGCGATTCGGCAATCGCGGTGAACAACAGGACGTTGCGAAGAATCCAACGAAAATCGGCCCCTGGGTCGGCCCCCAGACTCTCTGAAAGCACGATCCGAGACCGCAACGAGGCCTGCCGCCCGAATTGGAACACGACGAACGTCGTGAGCGTCATGATACCCACGCCGCCAATCTGGATCAGGCCGAGGATCACCAACTGACCCCAAAAAGAGAACGCGTGCTCGGTGGAGCGAACCGAGAGCCCCGTGACGCAGGTGGCGCTGGTCGACGTGAAGAGCGCATCGAGCCAACTGACCGGGGCCTTCTCCAACCCGTCGGAAAACGGCAGCACGAGCAGGATCGCGCCCGCCAAAATCAGTACGGCGTAAGCGAACACCGACACGCGCGCCGGGTATTTCTGCACCGAACCGGAAATTTGAAACATGGGCAAGAGACGTCCGAAACCGGGCCTTTCAGCCGCCACACATCATCCCGATCGGCAGCCAAGGCAAATGACAGGACCTGTTCATGGGGAGCACCGGAACCACGGTCCCGTATTCGTTCACGCCGCGCGGGCAGGGCCCGAAGGGCGCCGTCCCATCCTGCCGGCGAGGAGGCTTCCTTTCACCCGTGGGCGACAGCCTTCGCCGCCGCAGTTGCGACTGCCCCAGTGATCGATCACACGATCCGCAAGGGAACAATTTGTAGATGAACGGGTGATTATAGTTTGCGCACCGGCTTCTGTCTGCCCACAGGTGCTGTTTGGATGAACCAAGAAATGCATCTTTTGGGGGGGAGATGGCCCGTTTTTCAGCCCACCGGCTGCGGCCAGCCGCAGTCGTGCGCGCGATTCAGATGGCTGCCCGCCGCCAGGGTGGCAAGGTCATCACGCGAATAGGGGGGTGGCGGCATGGGAAAATGGCGGGATTCGGCGAGGCCCGCTCGCTTGGTGTCAGGGGCTTGGAGGCGCCCGCCGGATGATGCCGTCTTCCATTTCGTAGATCGTGTCGAAGACGTCAAGGGCGCGGTGGTCGTGCGTGACCACGATGACCCCGGTGCCGTGCTCGTGAGCGACCTTGGCGAACAGTTCCATCACCTGCCGCCCGCGATGGCTGTCGAGCGCCGCGGTCGGCTCGTCGGCCAGGAGCACGCTGGGCTGATTGGCCAGCGCACGGGCGACGGCCACGCGCTGCTGCTGGCCTCCGGAGAGCATCGACGGCAGGTTGCGCTCGCGCTCGGCGACGCCGAGGTAGTCGAGCAGGCTGAGCGCTCGGCGGCGGGCGGCGCGGGGGCCGTGGCCGCTGAGTTGGAGGGCGATCTGGACATTTTCGCACGCCGTCAAGAAGGGGATCAGATTCGACTTTTGGAACACGTAGCCGATGTGCTTGCGGCGGAACGCTTGGAGGTTGGCGCGGGGATAGGGGCCGTCGAGGATCAATTTGCCGCCGATCGCCACGCGCCCGGAGGTCAGCGGGGTGATCAGCCCGACGGAAGTCAGAAAGGTCGATTTTCCCGCGCCGCTCGGGCCCAACAGGGCGACGACCTCGCCGCGGCGAACGGTGATCGAGGCGTCGCGCATGGCGACCACCTCGGTGTTGCCGCTGCCGTAGATCTTGGTCAGTTTTTCGGTTTGGATGGCGAAAGCGTCGGTCATCGGCCGGTTCTCTAGGAAAGGGCCTCGTTTGGCTGGACCCGCATCGCCCGCCAGATTCCCAGGAGGCTCGACAGAATCGATATGCCCAGGACGATCAGGGCCAATTGGGCCAGGTCGTCGTTGGTCAGAATCACGCGCCGCGGGAAATTGGGAAACACCTTCTGGCCGAGCAGATAGGCGATCCCGTATCCCAAGACGCCGAGGGCCAGGGCCTGCTGGAGGATCATTCCCAGGATCACTCGATTGGGGGCTCCAATCAGCTTCAGCAGGGCAATCGCGTGGAGCTTGTCGAGGGTCAGCGTGTAAAGGATCAGCGCCATGATGACGGTGGCGATAACAGTCAGGAGGAAGCGGAACAGGCCCAACTGCTTCCGGCTTTTCTCCACCGGCCCCTTGAGCAGGAGGGCGTTCTGCTCCTGGCGAGTATGGACCGAGACGTCTCCCCACGCCGAAATCGTGGCGGCCACCTCCTCGACGCGCGCGCCGGGCGCGACGCGGACCATCACGGCGCTGATCTGCGGCCGGGCGATCGCCGAGATCGACGCCGCCGGCTGGAAGGCCTGTTCGATCAAGGCCGGCTGCCTGGCCCCAAGCTCGCTTCGCTGTCCGCGCGCGGCGCGGGCTTCCCGCTCCAGTCGGACCGCTTCGCCGGGCACGTCGAACTGGATCGCCTGGGCGTCGGCGACGGTGACGAGCCCGATGCCGTCGCCGGAGGAACTGAGCATATTCGTGCTGATCCCCACCACCGTGTAGGTTTCCTTGCCGAGCCGGACCCGCTCGCCGAGCCGCAGGCCGAGGGTCTTGTCGGCGATCATCTCGAAGTGGTTCTGGGCCAGCGGCCGCCCGGCCAAAAGCGGCACCCACTGGCCCTTGTCGGCCGGCCAGCTCAGGCCGAGGACGGCGATCCGCAGCGGCTCGCCCCCGTGCTCCCTCTGGACCGTGTGGTAGACGAATTCCCGGGCGCCGGCCACGCCCGGAACCGCCGCGACGCGATGGAGCAGGTTGGCCGGCACGCGGGAGACCTCGGCGAACGGCCCCCGCGTGTCGCGCTGCACGACCCACAGGTCGGCGCCGATCCGATCGGTCAGCAGCGTGGCGTCTTCGATCAGGCCGCGATAGATTCCCCCCATTCCCATCACGATCATCAGCAGCAACCCGATGCCGACGGCGGTCAGGGAGAATCGGCCGAGATTGTGGCGGATGTCTTTGGCGGCGAGGTTCATCGAGAAATCCTCGCGCCGGGAGTCAATCCGCCGCGCGGATCGCGCGGTGCAACGACCGTATCGCCCGGCTGAAGCCCTTCCAGGACTTCGATATTTTCGGGACTTCGCAACCCCAGCTTGAGAGGCCGCCAGGCGGCGCGATCTCCAACTCTGACGAAAACGCCCGGCGCATCGTCGACCCAGCGGACTAGCGCAGCCGGCAGCAGGGTCGCGCCGCCGCGGCGTGCGGTTTCCACATAGACCTCCGCGCGCTGGCCGACCGCCCAGTTTTTCGGCAGTTCCAGGACGTGCACGTCCACGATGAACTCCCGGGTTTCGCGATCGGCTTCCTTTCCAAGACGCGCGACTTCTCCTCGATAGGACTTGTCCGGCTCCGACCGGAACACCACCCGGGCCGGCTGATCGATGGCGATCTTCGCCATTTCCGTCTCATCGACCCACGCGCGAATCCACAACTGGTCGAGCGAAACCAGTTGGAGAATCGGGCTGCCGGGCACCACCACGTCTCCCGGATCGCGCTGCCGCTGGACAATCAGGCCGTCGAACGGCGCGGTGATCTGGGTATCCGCAAGCCGGGCCTGGTGGTAGGCGAGCGTCTTTTCCGCGGCGAGAATTTGCTGCTCCCCCTCGACGATCGCGGCATCCGCTCGGGCGAGCCCGGCGTCAGCCACGGCGGCCGATTCGATCGCCTTGTCCAGCTCCGATTCGGTGATCGCGCCCTGGCCGATCAGTTGCTGCGTCCGCTGATAGTCCCGCTTGGCCTGCTCCGCCACGGCCACGGCCCGGCCCCGGTCCGTCTTGAGTCTTTCCAGGGCCGCTTTCGACGCGGCCAGCGCCGCCTGGGCGATCTCAACTTGCTGCGTCAATTCATCGTCATCCAGCCTGACGAGCACGTCGCCCTTGGTCACCCGGTCGCCCTGGTCGGCCAAGACCTCTTCGATGCGGCCTGAAATCTTCGGGCTGATAGTGGCTCTCACCCGGGCCTCCAGCGTACCGGTCCCCATGACTTCCGCGACGACCTGGCCGCTCTCGATCCGGTGCGGAGTGACCGGGAGGGGGGAGAACCGGAACCAATAGATACCAAAGCCGATCGCCGCGAGCACGAGGACCAGCTTGATCCCCTGCCAGAGCTTTCGCATGATTGCACTTCGAAATTGGCTTGCCATGTCCATCCGCCCGGTTGACTCTTCGCAGCGCGCAACCCCGGTGATGGATGCGCGGGCGGCCTGGTTGGTTACAAACCCTTCCCACGAGGGGGGTGCCGGTAATCACGGTTTCTGTTTGGCGACCGGGTCGGGACTCTCCCATACCATGGGCGTCGCGGTCACCTGGTCCTTCGTCTCGGCAGGTCCGGTCTCGGTGAAGCCGAGCTTCCGGTATACGTCCAGGGCATAACGTGAGGAATAGACCGTGAAACGGCCGGGATTTCCCGCCCCAAGGCATTCTCGCCTGGCAGCGTTCCACAGCCGCCCGGCGATCCCGCGCCTCTGGAAGTCTTCGGCCACAAAAAGATGGTGGATATGCGCGTTGTCTCGGACGCCGATCACGCCGACCATGCGGCCGTCGGCTTC
>JAMOAF010000922.1 GCA_023621895.1 Planctomycetota bacterium | reverse complement strand
TCCGCTCGAACGCTTCTCGCTCTTCCGCGGTCATCTCGAGCTCGATAATTCGCTCGACCCCGGCCGCGCCCAAGACAACCGGCACCCCCACGTAGTAGCCCCCCACCCCGTATTCCTTGCCACAATAGGCGGCGCAGGGAAGCAGCCGCTTCTTGTCGCGGACGATTGCCTCCACCATCTGCGCCGTTGCCGCCGCCGGAGCGTAGTAGGCGCTGCTGGTCTTCATCAGGCCGACGATCTCGGCCCCGCCGGCCCGCGTCCGCTCGACAATCTCCTTCAGCCGCTGCGGCGAAACCAGTTGGGCGACGGGAATTCCACCCACGCAACTGCAACTCGCCAAGGGCACCATCGTGTCGCCGTGCCCGCCGAGCAGCATCGCGGAGACGTCTTCGACGCTGACGTTCAATTCCATCGCCAAGAACGCGCGGTAGCGCGCCGTGTCGAGCACGCCGGCCTGTCCGATGACTCGCGCCGGGGGAAACCCGGTCACGTCGCGGGCGCGTTGCACCATGGCATCGAGGGGATTGCTGACCACGATCACGATCGCCGACGGACTGGTGCGGCGAATCTGCTCGGCGACCGCACCGACAATCCTGGCATTCGTGCCCAGCAGGTCATCGCGGCTCATGCCCGGCTTGCGAGGAATCCCCGCCGTGATCACGACCACGTCGCTACCAGCCGTATCGTCATAGCTGGTCGTGCCGACCACGCGGGCATCGAAGCCGAAGATCGGGGCAGCCTGCATCAGGTCGAGGGCCTTGCCGGCGGGCATTCCCTCGGTCTGGGGGATGTCGAGGAGAACGATGTCGCCCAGTTCCGCCACCGCGCACCAGTGCGCGGTCGTCGCCCCCACGTTTCCGGCGCCGATGATCGTGATCTTCGCCCGCTTCATCATCTCAGTTTTCCTTCTCAAGTTGCCTGAACGATTTCCGCCTGTCACGACACGTAGATTACCATTGTAGGGCCTTGTGCCGTTCGTCAAGAACCCGCCGCCACCGGCCGGCCGGATTCAACCGCCATTCGTCGAGCCCGGCGCACCCGGCGGAGCCTTGTCCGCCGAGCCCTCGCTGGGCGTCTCGCCGAACCGATCCCACTCGATCTCCGACATTTCCGCGGGGCGTCGCCGCCAGACGCGCCGCTCAAACTCGCGATCCCCGCGTCTGAACCGGCGGAGCAGCAGCCACACGGCGGCGAGAATGCCCAGAAGCAGGACCGTTCCGATCAGGCGTTCGGCGGGGCCGCCGGCCGGCGCGCGACGCGGGTGCCACACGGCAGAGTCGCCAATCAGCAGCGGGGCAAGCTGCCGCTCGACCTTCCCATCGGTGGCCGGTGTGGCGTTGCGATAAGACCAGGTCTTGAAGAAGAAACCGGGCACAGTCAGCACTTCGCCGAAGTCGGGCCCGTCGCCAATCGGCAGACCCTTGGGTAATCTGCGCAAGCAAAACACCAACGGGTTGTCTTGCGAGTCTGCGGTAAAAAGATAGACCTGGTAGTACTGGTCGATACCAAATCGCTCGATCACCTCCGGTTCGTCGACCCGAACCGGTAGGATCCGTTTGGCAATGCCGGTCAGTTCGACGAGCTTTCCCTGTTGGAGGTGGGGCTCGTTGAACAACGGCACGACGGAGTACTCGGTGCGCTGCTGCCGCGCAAGGCCCTCCTTGGCCCAGCGGCTCAACTCACCCGGCGCAGCGCGGCCCGCGGCGGCCAGCATCTGGTAGAAGCACTCGTGATCGACCGCGGTCAACCGCCGGCTTTCCCAATCGATCTCGGGCGCGTCGCCCTGCTTGTTTCGCTTGGGCGGCGGCTGGATGGGCACGTCGTCGAGCAGCCCGACGTCCATCCCCAACTGGCCCAAATAGGTGGATGGATACCATGCCATCCGGGCTGCCAGAAAGACGGCCCTTGAACCGCTCGCTTCGGAACTGCGATGCCCCAGGAAAAAAGCCATAGCGCCGGCGGGCTCCGCAATCGCCTCGTTCGGCTTCCAGGCTCGAGGCCTTTTGGCCGAGAAGACTTCGACCAGGCCGCCCTGCTCCAGTCTCAAACGGCAGCGCCACAGCATGGAGAACGCACCCCTCTCCTTGGGGTTATCCGCCAGCTCATAGGGCTCGATGTGCTCGACCACGCCGCGAAGCGCGAAGACCTCCGCTCGATAGGCCTCGGGCTGCTCGGCGAGCAGCTCGAAATTGGGCTCTCCGTGCGACCAGTGTTCCAGGTCGATCGGCCGCACATCCTGCGCGATCCGATAGAGCATGTTGCGGAGCACCTGGCGATCGGCCTCGTGCCACGGCTCGCCGCGGTCCAATTCCTCCAACTGGCGGCCCTCAATTCCACCAAGCCGAAACAACTCCCGCGGGCCGATCGAGGGAGACTCCGCCCCGGCCAAAAGCCCGCACCCCAAGGCGGCCACCGCAACGGCGAGCGCAAGCCTCCGCAGCTTGAGAACACGAAGTCTTCCGCGAGCATACCCCCTGGAAATCACCATGTCTTAACGATCGTCCTCCTGTTCCTGTTCGGCCATTAGCCGCAGGCGGAGACCGACTTCGATCGGCTCGGCGACTTCTGCCGGCTGAATCGGCCCGAGAATCTGGCAATCGGTCTTGGCGGGCCGGATACGGCGGGTCCGCCACCAGGAGGCCAGGACCACCGCCGCTGCAATCACCGCGGCAGCGGCAACCAGCAAGGGAAGCGAAATTGGCTGGGTTGGCGCCGGTTTTCTCAAGGCCGGCGTCCACGCGAGCCCCTTGGCCAGAACGACCGGCGCCAGGCGCACCGTGTCCTGGGCCGCATAGGACCAGCGTTTGAAGAAGAATCCCACCAGTTCCACCCTCTCGGCCAATTCCATGCCCGAAGGGAAGCCCTGAGGCAAGGTCAGGCAGTAAACCACGATTGGATTGGACGGATTGTCGTCGGGAAAAACCCAGGTCTGGTAGTAGCTCGTGAAATCCAGATCGTTTTTCGGAGCGGTGACCTCTTCGCACCTCCGCAGAATCCCACGTATCGTGACCAATTCCCCGCGATACTCGGCCGGCTGCCGGAACAACTGGATCAACGTGGTCGGTCCAATCGACCGACTGGCCAGTGCCGCCTCATCGGTCGATCGCAGCTTGTCGAGAAACTGGAACCAGGCCGCCTGCTCCGAGCGGCGGAATGGCTGATCGTCGCGAATCGCCGCCAGATTTTCGGCCGGGATGATACCGCGCTCTGCGTCGGGCGATCGATATACCCCTTCTGGCGACGGCAGGACAAATGAGTCGCCTTCCGGCGGCGCGCCCGGCGGCAGCCGCGTGTCGAGATTCCCCTCGATCACGGCCGGCTTCCGGCTGATCTGCCAGAGCCATCGGTAGTGGTCCGGATTCCGAGCCTCCAGGGCGAGCCAGATGATGCCGCCAAGCGACATGACGAGCACCAGGAGTCGCCACTGGTGCCGTGAAGCCAGGTAGTTTGGGGGGCGAGGGTGATTGGGGAATCTCAGCAATTCTGCGTGCCCTCAAAAAAACGCGTCTCGGGGGATATCTCTGGAATTTTATCGCCCGACTTTCGGACCCTCAAGTCGGGCGGTAACGGACGGCCTTGGCGCGGTCCAACGAGAACCTGGTGCCTTGGTCCCGGAAAAATCTGAGCCGGGGGTGCAATCCGCTGGCGGTATTCTCTCCAAGAAGGTATATAGGGATATGGTAGTGCAATACCTGGTGGTCGTCCACGACGGTTCCAGCCATTTCTCGCGCGGAACTCGCTGCTGAACGACAGGAGACTTGCTTCGTGCCGAGAGCATGGCGCCGTTCCCCGCGCGCCCAGCAGGGCGTGTGGGCGAAGTGCCAATGCTTGTCGCCGGGCTGGCCAGACGCTAACCTAACTGGGGACAGTGAGTCGCCAGTGGGCCGCGGGCATCGGCCTGGTCGGCTAAGGAGTCTTTTCCAACACTGCGGGGCGCTGGACACGGACGGTTTCAGATGCTTGGTTTTGGGTTTGCTGGTGACCGTTTCTCGGGACCGGGCACCCGCTTGCCAGGCGACGGATGACCAGCAGGCCCGTTTTCGGGCCAGACAGCCGCCCCCTGTTTCCGGAAGGTTGTTGATGAGAGTCTTCGGTAGGTTGCCTGTTGTTCGGGCCGCAATCATTGCGGCGGGCTGTCTACTGGCCAGCTCGCTCTCCTCACCCGCCGCCGATCCTCCGGCGGTGAGATTTCTCGAGGCCTTGCGAGAACGGCAGTATTACGATGTCGCGTTGGACTATCTCGAAGCGATGCGCCAGAGCGATCGCTGCCCGGCCGAACTGAAAGAGACGATCGATTACCAGATCGGGATGACCCTGCTGGATGCCGCAAACGCCATCGAGGCCCCCGCCGAGCGCGAAACGAAGCTTGACGAAGCGACTGTTGCGACGCAGAGGTTTCTCAAGGAGCATCCGGCTCACGAATTGGCGGTTTCGGCCAGCACCCGGATCGGCGAAGTCCTTTTCCTGCGAGGCGTGATCCGGGCGCACGCGGCGGGGCAGCCGGGGGTCGCTCCCGCCGAGAAGTCGAAAAGGCTGGCCGAAGCGCGCAAGTTCTACGACGAAGCGCGAACGGCGATTCAGGCTGCTGAGAATCTCTCGTACCAGAAGGCCAAAGAGCTGAAGGAACGGGCGGGCCGCGAACCGTCTTCCCGGGTCAAGAGCGAGTTGGATCGAGCGTATATCGAAGTGCTCCAGACCCGGCTGTTGCTGGCGAACATTGCGGATCAGCAAGCCCGGACCAATCCGGCCGGCAGCAAGGAGTTCAAAGAGCAGCTTGCCGAGGCGGCCAAGCAGTACGCGCAACTGGCCGAGAAATATGCCAACATGGTCGGCGGCGCCCAGGCGCGGATGTATGAGGGCCGGGCGTACAAGGACCTTGGAGAGAACCAGAAGGCGATCGACATCTTTCTCGAAATGCTCGTGCTGCCCGACCAGCCCCTGGCTTTTCGCAAACTGAAATTGCAGTCTCTCGCGCATCTTCTCGAGACGTACCTCAAGCCGGACGTCAAGAAGTACGAGGAAGCGTGGAAACAGGCGGAACAGTGGAAGACCTCGGCCCTGGCGCAGGAATTGTCCGGCCCCGAAGGGCGGCAGATTCACCTGCTCGGCGGCAAGGCCGCGCTCGCGGCCGCCAAGGCCCTCGAGCCGAGCGACGCGCGGCGCAGGGAGTTCGTCCGGTCGGCGCGGCGCAGCTTCGAGTTCGTCTTGCGGTTTGCGGGAACCACCCGAAACGAAGCCAGCGCGCTGTTGGCCGACGACCTGTTCGGCGGCAAGGCGGCCGAGGTCTCGGAACCGACCACGTTCCAGGAGGCCGTCGAACAAGCCAATCTCGCCTGGGTGAAGCTGGTCACGTCGGGACGCGGAGACGCCCAGGAGACCGACGCGGCGAAGGCGGCCGCGCTTGCCGAGCAATTCCAGTCCGCCCAAGGCGACCTCATGCGGCTGTGCCACCTGGCGCTCTCCTTGGCCAAGCCCGACGCGCCGGTCGCGGACCTGAACACGATCCGTTTCCGGCTGACGTACCTTTATTTCCTTTCGGGCGATCTTTACCGGGCGGCCGTGCTGGGCGAGTTCCTCGCCTATCGCTACCCGGCCAGTTTTGGCGCTCGCAAGGGGGCCGAGATCGCCATCAAGGCCTACCGCAAGATGTTCGACACCGAGCGGCGAGCCAGCCGCAATACGGCGTTCGAGCTGGAGCGGATGCGCCGGCTCGCCGAATACATGGGCGCGCGATGGAAAGGCGAGCCGGAAGCCGAAGAGGCATGGCTGATGATGATCGACACGGCCATCGACAACGATGACATTGCCGGGGCCGGCGAGTATCTGAACAAGCTGGCGCCCGACTCCGGCCGGCGTGCGCAAGCCGAACTGCGACTCGGACAGGCCCTCTGGTCGAAGTACCTTCGCCAGGCGTCGGTCCAGGAGAACCGGCCGAGCCAGGAAGAACTCAACAAGCTTGTCGAGGATGCTCAAAAGACCCTGCGGCAGGGCATCGAC
>JAMOAF010001104.1 GCA_023621895.1 Planctomycetota bacterium | reverse complement strand
AACGCCTCTTCGATGCCCTCGCAGGCGTTTAAGTAAGGTTGGCCGCCCACCCCGTCGCGGAGAAAGTTGAGCGCCACCTGACAGCCAAGATGATCCATGACTTTCCGGCAGACGGACTTGATGCTCCAACACGGCTGATTGCTGTTGAGCAACTCCGTCGTCACTTCCGAGAGCAATCGTGTCCGCTCCTCGGCCATCCTCTTCTCGGTGATGTTGTAAGTGATGCCGTCGAAACGGATCGGCGTGCCATCGGCAGCATACGTCGCCGTGCCGACGGACCGGATCCAGCGGATATCGCCCGTCTCCGGGTGCACCACCCGGTGGTCGATTGAATACAAGGTATGATCACGCCGGGCGGCCTCGATGGCTAGCCGGGTAGGTTCGCGGTCGTCGGGGTGCAACCGCTTCCAGAACAGGTCGATGGTCGGTTCAATGCCGGGCGGGATAAAGAACAGGTTGCGCGTCTGTCTGTCCCAGTCAGGCCGCTCCAACGGCAACTCGTTGAGCCAAAGCCCAACGCCGGTTGTCTCGAGAATCCACGCCAGGCGCTGGCGGCTCTCGCGGAGTTCCGCCGTGCGCTCGGCCACGGACCGTTCGAGGTTCTCGTTGAGTCCCTCGAGCGCCGCTTGTGCGCTTTTGATCTCCGTGATGTCCAGGCCCACCTCCATGATCCAGGGGGAGCCATCGGTGTCGGTGAAGGGGAAGTCGTAGATGTCGTAGTTGCGGCCATCGGGGCCGGTCCACTCCCAGTGGTGGGGCGCGCCCGTCTTGGCCACTTCGTAGCTTTGGCAGTCTTCGCACGGCTCGCTGCGGCAGAAGAGGTATTCGTAGCAGCGTCGGCCGTCGGATTTGCCAAAGCGATCCTCGAAGAAGCGGTTCGCGAACGGGACGCGATAATCCGGCGTGAGCAGGGCAACGTAAACCGGCAGTGTATCCAGCACATCGTGGAACTGCTGGCGTTCCGCCTTGACCTTCTCCTCGGCCGCCTGCCGCTCGCGGACCTCCTTCTTGAGTGCCTCGACCGTTCTGGCCAGCTCGGCAGTCCGCTCCTTGATCCTGGCCTCCAACTCGTCGTGGCTTCTCTTGAGCTGCTCCTCGGCGCGCCGCTTGGCGGTAACATCGTGAAACACGAGCACGACCCCGATCACCCGGCCCGCCGCGTCCCGGATCGGGGCTGCGCTATCCTCGATGGGCAGGATGTGCCCGTCCCTGGTGACAAGCGCCGCGTGGTTCCCCAATTCGACAGCGCGTCCCTCCCACAGAACGCGTGCCACCGGGTCCTCCAGCGGTTGGCCCGATTGCTCGTTGATCATGCGGAACACAGTCTTAACGGGCTGGCCGGCCGCCTCCTCAGCCTGCCAACCGGTGAGCCCCGCGGCCACCGGATTGAGGAAGGTGACATGGCCCTCGGAATCGGTGGCGATCACGGCGTCGCCGATGCTGCTGAGGGTGACGCGGAGCCATTCGCGGTGCTCGCGGACTTGCCGGTCGGCATGGTGCTTGTAGAACGCCAGGTCGATCTGAGTCGCCAGATCGCGTTCCTCGAACGGCTTGAGAATGTATCCGAAGGGACCGGTGAGTTTTGCACGGGCGAGGGTCGCGGCGTCGGAATGGGCCGTCAGGTAGATCACCGGCACGTCGTGCCGGCTGCCGATCGTGGCGGCGGCTTCAACTCCGTCGATCGCCCCCTCTAGCCAGATGTCCATCAGCACCAGGTGCGGCCGGAGGCGGTCAGCCATGGCGATGGCCTCTTCGCCGCTTGCGGCAATCCCGGCGACTTCGTAGCCGAGTCGCTCCAGCTTGCCCGCCAGGTCGGCGGCGACGATGGCCTCATCCTCAACGATCAGAATGGTGGTTTGGCTCATGGTTCTCCATTTCCATTCTTCTTCGGCCCGCCGAATGTGACCGTGAATTCGGTGCCTTCATTCCGGGAGCACTCTACGGAGGCGTGAAGCTGCCCGACGAGCATCTGCACCAGGCGTAATCCCAACGAGTCGGCTTGGCGCCAGTCAAGCTCCGCCGGCAGCCCCACGCCGTTGTCGCGTATTTGCAGCCGCACACTGCCTTCGGGGCCTCCGCGAAGGCAAACGGCCACTTCGCCAGCAGCGCGGCCGCGGAAGGCGTGCTTCAGCGCGTTGCTCACCAATTCGTTCAGGATCAGCCCGCAGGGCACAGCCGCATTTACCGAAAGGGGCACCGGCTCCAGGTCCAGCGCCAACCGGACGTTGGCCGCTGCCATCCCGTGGGCGCGCCAAAGGTAGCTTAACAGGCTTCGCGTGTACTCGGCAAATTCCACCTTGGACATGTCGGCGGACTGGTAGAGCTTCTCGTGGACCAGGGCCATCGAACGCACCCGGTGGGCCACGTCCTGGAAAACCGAGCGCATGGCAACGTCCGGCAATCGCTCGGCCTGCAAGGCCACCAGGCTGGAAATGACCTGCATATTATTCTTCACGCGATGATGAATTTCCTTCAGGAGCACTTCCTTCTCGGCGAGCGATCTCCGGATCCTCTCCTCTACTTCCTTGCGGTCCGTGATGTCTTCGACCAGCGCGATGATCCAGCGCGGCGCCCCTTCCATGTCGCGGACCAGCGAAACGCTTTTGCGGACCCAGACGGGCCCGCCACCCTTGCGGACGTAGCGGTTCTCGATCACGAAATCGGCAATCTGGCCCGCCAGCATCCGATCGGTCAGCCGCATGTTCTCGGCGTAGTCGTCCGGATGAATCAGCGAAGAGAACGCCAGGCCTCGCAACTCCCCAACGCCGTAACCCGTGATCGCAGAATAGGCAGGATTCGCGTCCACGAAACGGCCATCGGGCTGCGTCATCGCAAAGCCGATCGCGGCATTGGCAAAAGCGCTGCGGGCTTTCTCCTCGCTCTCCCGCAAGGCCACTTCAGCCGTCTTGCGGTCGGTGATGTCCCGGCCGTAGAGGTTGACGTAGTCCTCGCCGGCGGGCTGCACGGCGGAGATCCAGACGGTGGCACCGGGGGGGGTGCTGATTTCAATCTCGATCGCGCGGCCTTGGCCGCGAGCCTGGCCTGCGGCGCGCAGCACGGCAGAGGGCAGCGGCCCGTCGCCTTGCCAACCCAACGACTTCAACCAGCCAAACGCAGGCGCGTTGGCGTACACCAGAGATTCATCGGCGCCCACTTGCAGCACCACGTTGGGATTCTTATCTGGAAATTGGGCCAATTGCCGCAGGGCTTGCTCGGCCAGAACGCGCTGCATGGCGACTGCGATCTGATCGGCCACCGATTTCATCAGGGCCACTTCATCCGCCGTGAAAGCCGGCCGCGTTCGCGTGCCGAACGACAGCGTGCCGATGACCTCACCCTGGGCCAGCAGCGGGTGGCAGCAGTAGGCCTGCGCACCGTAGGATTTCACCAGCTCCGTGAGCCGATTTTCACTGTGCTGGATATCCTCGGCGATGGTCCGCTGGCCGTCGCGGGCGACGCACCCGCAAACCGCGACGCCGAAATCGAGGCGCTGGATCGCCGCCGCTGCCTCCGCCGGGATGCCGGCGAAGGCGTTCAATGAAAGCCTCCGGCCGGGCACTTCGACGAGGTAATTGAAAAAGAGCTGGCAATCCAGGCGCGCCATCACGAGCCGGCAGAGATCGTCGACGATTTTCTGCGGGTCTTCGGCGCGGAGCAGACGTTCCGCCACGGTCGCCAGCAGCTCCAAGCGCTCGTTGCTGCTCCGCAGGGCGTCCTTCGCCCGCTTGCCTTCGGTGATATCGAGCACCATGCCCATCGAGCGGATGACCCGCCCCTCAGCATCCCGCAGGTGCTGGCATCGCTCATGGACCCAGCGAATTTCACCGGAATCCTTGCGGACCACGCGATGCTCGATTTCGTACGAGTCCTTTCCTTCCCGAACGGATCCCCAATACGCCGCATCCACCGTGGCCCGGTCGACGGGATGTACGCGCTCCAGGAAAGCCTCGTAGGTGGCAACGGACACCCGGGGCTCCAGTCCAAAAATCCGGTACACCTCGTCGGACCAGGTCAGCCGGTTGGCCGCCAGGTCCAGCTCCCAACTGCCGAGGTGAGCGATCGCCTGGGCGCGATTCAGGCTCTGTTCGCCCTTCGTGACCTCGTCGAGCAGGCGGTGGCGCTCCGCCAGCAGCCGGGCCAACTTGACGTGGCTGTAACCGAGCTGGGAGAACATCTGGGCAAGCTTGAGGAAAAAGGCCATTCCCCGGTCGACCGTCGCCTGACTGAGGCGCGGCACGCGATCGAGCGCGGCAAGATATGCCTCCTCGTCGAATCCGTAGCGGCGAGCCTGGCCCCGAAACGCCTCGCGGTCGGGCGTCTCGCCCTCAAGGAAAAACTGGTCCGAGAAGATCCCGCCGATACACCGGCCGCCGACGAAGATCGGCGTGGCCATATCCCGCATGCCGTTCTTGCACCTGACGCTGCGGAATTCGCCCTCGGCAAGGTTCATCGTCAACTTGGTGTCGCTCTCGACGCACCGCTTTGCCGTTTCAGGATGAGCGCGGTGGAACTCGGTGCAAATTTCTTGCCAGCCCACGCCGACGAGCACGCGCCCTCTGGCGTCGAGGATGCTCATCGGGACGTGGGCCACCTGGTAGAAGTTGTCCATCAAGCCCTGGATCGATTTGACGTCGATCAGGTCGGCCAGATCGAGCGCGCCGAGGTCGCCTTCCGGGTCGAGCACGCTGGCGAGCTTCCGGCGGACCCGCTCTTCGCTTTCGCGCAGCTCCTCGTTGGCTTGTTGCCGGGCAAGCGTTTCTTTTCCCAGAGTCCGCCGAAACAGGGCGATGCCGGCCAGCCCGACCAGCCATAACCCCATGTGGGCCAAGGTAAGACGGGTCAGTATCGGTCTCTCGATGGCACGCAACGGCGCCATCGGGACCGACACGCTGAGTCCGCCGCGGATGTCCCCTTCACGGTACCCTTGCGCTGCGTGGCATTTGAGGCACCCCTGCTCGACGATGAACGGGCGCATCAGCCGCAAGTACTCACCGTCGGACATTTCCTCCACCGAACTGACTTCTGAGGCGCCTTGCTCGAAGGATCGGAGAGCGGCGGTTTCCCAAGGGTCGGGTGCGTTCTCCGGACGAATTGGCCTGAGGCTCGTCAGATGCCCGCGGCTACCGCCTGTCGCGCCCGCCAGATCATTGACTTGCCGGACCATGTAGGCCGGATTGACCAGGGTCAACGACAAGCCCGACGTGGTGGTCACGTCGCGTTCGGGGATGCCGAGGTAGGGATTTGGGGGAGTGTCCCCAGAAGCACGCACATAGACCCCGCCCTGCCTGGCGGCCCAACGCCGGTAAAGGGCATCGTTCTCGAACGTAATCTGCGCCGTGCGCCTGGCGATTTCAACGCGATGACTCTCCTGCTGGTGCAGGCTCCAGGAAAGCGAACCGGCAACGCAGCCAGTCCAGATGCCGATCAAGAGCCAGAATACGAATCGGAGACTCGCCAGGACAGGCGGCTTTCGATGTTCGTCCGGCATGGCCCACGCTCCCGGCAATCACCGGCCTTGTTTGTCCCCGCTGACGATCGCTCCGACCCCTACGACAGTCTCGGTATTGTCCATAAAGGTCGTGGGGAAACTGTCGCCGCGGCCGGCCAATCGAGCGAGATGGACCCCGAGCAGTCTATCGCGGCATTGTCTAGATTAGCCGGCAGCGACGAAGGCGCTGGGATGCCGAAGCGGCTAACGGAGCTATCTGGCAAAGTACATATTTCAATCGTCCAGCGCCCCCTCGCGTCAACTATTTTCCAGCACCCACAGCACCGCCCGGCGGTTCAACTCGCCGGAGTTTTTCAAGTCCAGTTTGGTTTTAATGTTTTCGCGGTGAGCCTCCACCGTCTTCGGGCTGAGGTCGAGCTTTCGCGCGATCTGCTTGGTCGTCATTCCCTGACCGATCATAGTGAAGACCTCCAATTCTCGATTGGACAACCGCCGGATCGGGTCTTCCTCCAATGGCCTGCTGCCGGATGCGCGCTGAAGCAGACGGTTGGTCATTCCC
>JAMOAF010000260.1 GCA_023621895.1 Planctomycetota bacterium | reverse complement strand
TCGAAGAACATCAGGAAGAAGCCGAGTTCGTACGCGCCCCAGACGACGCCGGAGAGCACCTGGGCCAGCAGGAGCCAGGCGAACTGGTCGGAGACGATCCACAGCGCGGAGATCGGCACGATGCCCGCCCCGCCGATCCATAGCAGCCGCAAGGCGCCAAGCCGGTGGGCGATGCTTCCCCAGACGGGCAACATGGCGATTTTGGCGGCGTATGCCGTGGCGATCAAGACCATGTACCCGAGGTAGGAGAGCTCCAGCCACTCGAACATGAAGGGCGTGAAGAACGGTCCGGCGATCTGGACGGCGCCTTGCACGGCTACCAGGTAGAGCACGAGCTGGCCGCTGCCGGCGTGGCGAATCCTGGCGAGCACCTTGCCGATGGACGCGGACGGATGCCCGATTCGCAGTGGCGCCGGCTCCCTCTGAAGGGCGAGCATCCCGAAGGAAACCAGCCGGCAGAGACCGGCTCCGAGGAAGATCAGGGCGAAGGCGTACGTGGCCGCTTCCCGGCGACTGGCCCATTGGAGCAGGCAGCCGCCGACGACAAATCCGGCTAGCACCGCCAGTTGCATCATCCGCGTGCGGTAGGCGAAGAAGTGGGCGCGGAGAGGTCGGGGAACCAGGGCGCCCATCCAGGTATTCCAGGCCGGGCCGGTGGCCAGTCCGCTTCCCCAATAGACGGCCGCCACGATGAGAATTCCAGCGGCGGAAATCCGCCCGGCGATCGCCGCCAGGGCCAGCGGAACGAAGGATAACGCCTGAATCAACACGCACAGAAGGACCCACCGCTTGTGGGAACCCAACCGGCGGATCGCCAGGGGGGAGATGGTCTGCATGAGGCCGCCAGCGAGCAACGGAACGCTGGCGACCAGGCCCGCCGTGATCTCGCCAAGCCCCACGGCAAGGGCAAACGCCGGCAGGTAGGTCTCGCCCAGGCCGGTCATTCCGCCGGCGGCCGCGCCCTCGGCATGGCCGGCAACCAAGTCCTTGCGCAGACTCCTCTTTGGGCTGCTACCGAGGACGTATCCGTTTTCCATCGCCAATCAAGCCCGATCTTGTACTCTGCCAGAACGCCGTAGATCCTCGGGCTTTATCCAAGTCGGGATTGACGGGAGGTTCGCATCTTGGTGAAGCATCTTCATGAGCCGGCCGTCAGTCCGAAGCGTAAGCGACGCCGGCTAACCCGAGTTGGCCTCGCTCACGCGTCGGGTTACAGGGCCTCGCTTACGCGTCGGGTTACAGGGCCTTGCTTACGCGTCGGGTTACAGGGCCTTGCTTACGCGTCGGGTTACCCAGCGCGTGACACATCGAAAAATCCGCGGCTCATGAGTAATCCGGGTGAGGTGCATTTGGTCTATCGTATCGAATCATCGGCATTCGGTCCACGCCGAACGTTGACGATCTTTCAAAATTGGATGCAGCCCCGTGAAGGCACCACCCGAACGAGCGCGGCGACGTTTACGACCGGCTGCCGCCGCAGGGCAAAACCAGGACGAAGCAAGCACCTTCACCAGGACGCAGGTTGCGGTAGAAAAGTTCGCCCTGCATTCTCCGGGCGAGCCGGCGGCTCAGCGCCAGGCCGAGGCCAACTCCCGGCGCGGTCTGGGCGGCGGCGGCGGCGGATTTGGAGAACGCCCGGAAGAGGTGGCGATGCTCGGGGGCGGAGATTCCCGGCCCGTGGTCGCGGAGCCGGAGTTCCATCCGATCGCCGACCCGCTCGGCCGCGAGATGGATCCGCCGATCAACGGCCCCCTGGGCGTACTTGCAGGCATTGTCGACCAGGTTGACCAGAATTTGCTCCAAGGCCGAGGGATTCGCGAGGACCGGATCGCCTTGGATCAGCTCGCCGATTTCGACTTCGAGCTGCATTCCGGCCTGGGCGGCGTAGCCGGCAAGCCGGCCGGCAATCGGTTGGAGGAGCTGCCCGACGGGCAGGCACTCGATCCGCCCATCGCTGCGGCCCCGCTCCAGGCGAGCGTAGGCGAGGACATTTTCGACCAGGTGGGTGAGCCGGCCGGCTTCCCGGTGGAGCGTCTGGAGATACTCGTGGCGCGCTCGCGGTTCGGTAACCATGCCCTCGGCAAGCATCTCGGTATACATCTGGAAGGTGGTCAGGGGAGTGCGGAGCTCGTGGGTTACCGCCGAAACGAACGTCGCCCGCCGCTCGCTCAGCCGCAGGACCCCCAAGAGAAGCAATCCCACGGCCACCACCGCCAGCGCCGCGCCGGCCCAGGCGATCGCCAGGGACATCTGGGCAGACCAGCGGTCAGACGGGTCCGGCGGCACCCAATCGCCGGGGATCAGGCTCGCCGGCAGTGCGGCCAACTGGCGGGGTTGGCTTGCCTCGTTGGCATGGACGAGGGGTTCGAGCGACGCGTCCGGCACCAGGTCGGCTGCCAGGCCGACCAGCCACGCTTCGATCTTGGGCCAGTCGAGCAGGCAGCCTTGAAGGTAGGAACCGTCACTGAGCGACACGCGGCGGGCCAACAGAAGGTCTTCGCCGATCCAGAGCGGCGTCATCGGCACCCCGATCGCCTCCGAAGGGTCGATGGCCGGCAGGACCGCGGCGTTCTGCATGAGAGCCTGGGTCTGGGCGACGACGTTGCTGTTGGAGACGATGGCGCCTCGCTTGCGAAACTCGACGTTGCCGCGGCTGAACGGCTCGATGCGCTGAAGTTCGCCGCCCTTGGCGACGGCTTGTGATTGTGCCAGGTGATGATCCGGCAGGGGAGGCTCAGCCGCCGGAGCGCTCGGAGCGGGGAGTCGCGCCATGAGCTCATCGGGCGTGACCCATCGGGCGAGGTGTTCCAGGTGCCGCGAGAACACTTCGATCGCCTGGAGAGAGCGATCGTCCTGCGATGCGTTCGCAACCAGCCGCCGCGCCGGCACCTCGGGCGAACTCAGCCGTCCATCGGGCCCGAACTGGAAGTGAACCCGCACATACGGCGACGGGTAGGCCAGAAAGGCCGAGGGGGCGGGCTGCCTTGCCGGGTCCCCCGCGTCTTGCGGCCCCCGGTATGCCGACACCGGCTGGGCGCTCTCCTGGGCCACGATCGGGGCCAGGGCGGAGTCCATCCGCCACAGGGCGAGGCGGACGTTTTCCTCAATCGCGGCAGCTCGGCGGGTCGCCGATTCCGCCCGGTCGAGCCTCAGCGCAGTCCACGTCGCCCAGCCCATGGCCGCCATGACCAGGGTGACGCACGCGATGAACAGCAGCCAGATATGCCAGGAACGATTCATGACCTATCCGTAGCACGGGTCTCCCGGCCCGTCGCCCCTCGTTTACCACCCGTAGCACGGGTCTCCCGGCCCGTCGCCCCTCGTTTACCACCCGTAGCACGGGTCTCCCGGCCCGTTGCCCCTCGTTTACCACCCGTAGCACGGGTCTCCCGGCCCGTCGCCCTGCTTTCGATCCTCGTACTAACAAGGAACGCTCCGATTGAATTTGTACCCTTTGCCCCGCACCGTGACCAGGATGGCGGGCCGTTGTGGATCGTCGGCCAGTTTCTCGCGAAGCCTGGCGACACACATGTCGATCGTGCGCGTGGTGACCCCTTGGGGCGAGATTCGCCATACGTTGGCCAGGATTTCGTCGCGGGAGACGGTTCTGCCGGCGTTCATCGCCAGGTACCGGATCAATTCGATCTCGCGCTGCGACAATTCGTGGCAGCGCCCGTCGTCGAATCGGACCTCCTGGCGGCTGAGATCGATGCGGCCGCCGGGAACGGCAATCTCCGCCAGGTCGGCCGGGCGTTCGGCCGACCGGCGGAGCACGGCCTCGACCCGCGCGAGCAATTCCTTGACGCTGAACGGCTTGACCACGTAGTCGTCGGCGCCGCCGCGCAGTCCGCGGACCCGGTCGGCTTCATCGCCTCGGGCGGTGAGGAGGATCACGGGCATGGCGGGGCGCAATCGCCGCACCTCGGCGAGAATCTCGAATCCATCGCCGCCCGGCAGCACCAGGTCGAGCAGCAGCAGGTCATACTGCCGCGAGCGCGCCGCTTCGAGGCCGGCCTTTCCGTCAGCCGCTTGGATGACCGCGTAGCCGGAGAACCGCAGCGCGTCGGTCACCGCGCGGCGAATCGCGGAATCATCTTCGACGACGAGAATCTGGCGTGTCATGGCGTTTCCGGGAGTTCAGTCAGCGCGATGGGACGTAGCGTTCGTATCGATAGGTGAGCGTTTTTTCCTCAGCCGGCTTGAGCTTGAGGCTCCAGCGGATGTTTCCGCGCCGCTCGGCCAGTTTAAGTTCATCGGGCGAGAGCGACATTTGGCCTCCGCCAGCGACGGTGGGTTTGCCGGGCACCGGATTGTCGATCAGGATGTCCACCGGCTGGGGATCGAAGTTGCGGATTCGCAGCGTGCCCTCGAGCGTGACCAGGTCGTAGCTGACGCTCGGGCTTGGGGAGTGAATCTTGAGCTGGCGATCGACTTCCTGCTCGGACTTCTCGTGGACCACGTTGATTGCCGTCGTGACCTCGAGCTCCGATTTGCCCGACTTGGGGGTGTAATAGAGCAAGTCTTCGCTCAAGGGGCGGTGGCCGTCGATCGCCAGGCACGGGCCGGTGGTCCAGGCCGAGGGCGTGTCGTTGTGGAGCACGAGAAAGTGCCGCATCTTCTCCGGCGGCGACCAGCGATACACGTGGCCGTAGCGGATGGTCTGGGCGAGCAGCGTGAGAATCGCTTTTTCGCCGCGCCGCAGCGTCAGGTCCGAAACCGTGTAGACCGTGTAGTCGGTTCCCGCGGGACCGGCCAGCTCGGGGAGATTTCCGATCGCCGCGCCGAGGTCGCCCGGCGGTTCGACCGTCTGGTCGGCAACGCCGGGCTGTTGGTTGAACTGGGGGGCCACGGCGGCGTTGGAGACGATGCCCGCCCGGCTGATGATCTGCTGGGTCATGGCCTGCTGGGGGACGTTGGCGGCGACCGCCGCGCCGATCGTGCGGATCACCTGGCCGACGGCGACCGGCGCCAGGTAATCGGTGTGGACGAAGTGGGGCACGCCCACCACGAGGTGCACGTCCGTGTGGATCAGGTCCTCGGCCTCGTTGACGAGTGTGCCGCGGAGGGTGAGCCGGGCGGTCTTTTCGTCGACAATTTCCAGCGTGTAGTCGGGAATCCAGGTGATGCCCTTGCGGAGGTAAGCCATGCCGAGTTTCGACCTGGCGCCGGGCTTCTTGTCATCCCCGGCCACGTGGACGCGAAGCGGCAGATCGAGGATTTGCAGCCGCTTGAGGCCGGAGATCGGCACGGCGAGCGTCTGCTGGTCGTCGTCGAGCACGGCGAACTGCGGGCCGACGGAGAGGAGTTTGCCTGCGGCGGCGCGCTCGTGGCCGTGGTGTTGGTAGCGGAGTTCGGCCCTCAAGCCAATCGCCGGCTCCAATCGCGCCCGGCGCGCCGCGTCGTCATCCGGCGCGTCGCGCCCGTCAAACTCGACGATTTCGCCGGGCCCGGAACCGACCATGTCGATCGATTGCCGCTGGTCGATGGCGTAGATTGCCAGGGTGCCGAAGGCGGCCGGCGGTATCTGGCTGGCCAGGCACCAGCCGTCGCGCAAGGAAACCTCGCCCTGGCGCATGAAGAACCCCAGCCCATTCTTGAACACCGCGACCGACGTGGTCTGCGGTTGCCAGACATGGGGATTCTTCGAATCGGCCGCTCGCCCGGCGGGCTGTTCCGCTTCAGGCGCCGCGCGGCTTTCAACGCGATCCTGGACAAGGTTCGCTTCAGCGCCGCCGGCAATCAGCGCCGGCGCCAAGACAGCCGCAAGCAAGGCGGCCAATTCGAGAGAACAACCGAAACGCGTTCGCTGTGCGATACGGGTCATGGCATGCCTCCTGACGGCAGTGTTGGAGAAGCGGGGCTGTTGAAGCAACCAGCCCTCATACTCACAACTTTACCAAGGGAGAGCACCGGCGCGTGTAACGGATTTGTAACATAGCCGTCAGCGGTCAGCCATCAGTAGTCAGCCATCAGCTTTCAGCCATCGGCAGTCAGCAGTCAGTAGTCAGCAGTCAGTGGGC
>JAMOAF010000645.1 GCA_023621895.1 Planctomycetota bacterium | reverse complement strand
TCGGTCTGGCCGGGAGGCACTTCGAGCCCGGCCGCCACCTGGGCCTGCAATTGCTTGCCGGCCAGTTCGATCAGTTCGGTTTCGATTCTCTCCGGGTCAACCGCCTTGGCCGCTTCGAGGGCGATCTTCAGGCCGCCGGCCGTGCTCGCCCCTTCGCGGCGGCTACAGCTTACGGCGATGATTTTCAATTTCTTCTGCTCCTCGGCCGCTTGGGCTTGCCCCTCGACGCCGGCAAGCAGCATCCCGCTCGCCGCGGCGCCAGCCGCTCCGATGAATCCCCGCCGTGTCACGCTGTCGCTCATGCTTCGTTCTCCCAAGGAATCGCAAAAAGGCTTGGTAGGGGTCACTTCAAGAGTGCCGCGATCTCTTCGACCGTGGCGATTTTTCCCTGGATTTTCAACTCCCCGTCGACAACCAGGGCCGGCGTCATCATCGCGCCGAACTTGAGAATCTCGTCGATCTGGCTGACCTCGACGACCTGGTAATCGACGCTTGCCGATTCAACCGCCGCCTGGGCGTTCTTCTTCAGTTGGAGGCAGCGCGGGCAGCCCGCGCCGAGTACGTGGATCACTTTCATCTTCGAGAGTCTTTCTGCTGTTGGAATTCTCGAGCCTCCGGCCGCGGTCAGTCGGCCAGCTCGGCATGTTGCCCGCTCACCATCGCCCCGCGCTCATCGGTCACGGAGAGATAACAGACAAGGGGGCGGTCCGCCGGCAGCCGGGCGGCGATCGCGCCGCTGGCGACCTCGGCCTCGGCCGCCTGCCATTTGCGATTCTGCCAGGGGCCGCCGTCGGCCGTCCAGTGGAGCTGCGCCCCGGCAATGGCCGTCTCGGTTTTTACGACCGACCGGGCACGACCATTTTCGATCACCAGCGGCCCGAGACGCGGCAAGGGCACGCCCCCCTTGAGCACGCTATCGACGAACAGTCCGATCTCCTTCGGCGCCCAGCCGTCCGTATGGCTGTGTTTCATGGCCGGTTCGATCCGCAGGTCGATCTCGACCGGCACGGCCCGGTAGCTCTTCTGGTAGCTATCGAGCGGATAAGCGAAGTCGTTCGTGCCGTTGACGAAGAAGATTCGGCACGACACGCCGGGCAGGTAGCGCGACGGATCGAAGAAGGCCACCCAGCGCTCGCGCATCTCGGGCGACATCTTCGCAAACTCGTTCAACCAGGCGCTGTTTTCGTGCAAGAACCCGCACCCGTAGACGGGCACGGCCGCTTGCAGCCGATCGTCCACTCCGGCGACAATCGAGGTCAGGTAACCGCCCCAGCTTATCCCGGTGATGCCGATCCGCCGCGGATCGACCTCCTCGAACGACGCCAGCAGCGAATGCCCCCGAACGACGTTGGCCACGGCGTGGTAGGTCCACATCGTGTCGACGGAGTCCGGCGTGAAGTCGTGGAACTTTTCAGGATGACCCTGGTCCGGGCCGCCGTCGCCGAGGCGCTTGCGTCCGGGCCCGCATCCGGCCAGGTCCATGGCCAGGGCAGCGTAGCCGCGCTTGGCCCAGAGTTCGGCCCACTCGGCAAAGGCCGTGCCGCCGCCTCCGTGCACAAGCACCATGCCCGGCACACGCTCCCGCTGCTGGTCAGGCCGGGCGTAATAGGTGAAGACCCGCGTCGGCTTACCCAGATACGGCTGGCCTTCGTAATAGACCTCCCGCACCATGCCGCTCCGCTCTCCCCAAGTATGGCTGGGCACGGTCTTCAGATGCTCCATGTCCCAGGGACCGGTCGCCCGCTCGGCCCCGACGAGATTCGCAACCAGGAGCAGAACGGCGCCGAGCCCGATCGATCCGATGAAAGTCCAACGCGGAGAGGCAGCGATACGGTGCATGGTGAACCTTGGCAGTTGCTGAATGGCGCGGAATCAATGCCTTGAGTGTACTCTTCCAAGTCTCGCGGTAAGCTTAGCAGATGGGACCATGCGGTGGAATGGCGGTGGCCGGAAATGCCCACGGAGACTGCTTGACAGAATCGCCGCAACGGCCGTACGCTACACCTGTCTGGTCTGACTGCCCGATCCTCCTCTCCGGACCGCCAAGGAGCTCAGCCATGGCCGTGATCTATCGCGTCGACATGTCGGATTTGTCGGTTCGAGCCGAGCAGCCGAGCGAGGCCTACCGGGATCTCGGCGGGCGGGCCCTGACTTCCGCCATTCTTCAAGCGGAAGTGCCGGGCGATTGCCACCCCCTTTCCGCCGACAACAAGCTCGTGATCGCCCCGGGCATATTGACGGGAACCGGGGCCCCGTGTTCCGGCCGCCTCTCGGTCGGCGCCAAGAGCCCGCTGACCGGCACGATCAAGGAGAGCAATTCCGGCGGGATGGCGGCGATCGCGCTGGCCACCGTGGGCGTCCGGGCGATCGTCCTGGAGGGCCTGCCGACCGACAACCGACTCCACCGCCTCGTCGTTACCCGCGACGGAGTCCGCATCGAGCCGGTGGACGGCCTGCAAATGACCGGCAACTACGATACCGTGGCCGCACAGTTCGAACAGTTCGGCAAGCAGGCCGTCTGCCTGAGCATCGGCCAGGCCGGAGAGATGAAAGCGGCTGCCGCGAGTATCGCCTCGACGGATATCGAAGGCCGGCCGACACGGCACTGCGGCCGCGGCGGCATGGGCGCCGTGATGGGCGCCAAGGGCGTGAAAGTGATCGTCATCGACCCTGCCGGCGGCGAGCGGCCCAAGCCGGTCGACCCGGCCAGATTCAAGGCCGGCGCCACCAGGTTCAACGAGGCCCTCAAGAAACACCCGCTCACCTCCGAGACGCTGCCGACCTACGGCACAAACGCCCTGACCGGCGTGATCAACGAGGCCGGCGGATTGCCGACGCGCAACTTTTCCTCGGGCTATTTCGAAGACGCCGATGGAATCAGCGGCGAGACGCAGCACGACACAATCGTCGAGCGCGGCGGCGTCATCGCCCACGCCTGCCATCGCGGATGCACGATCCGCTGTTCCCGCATTTACGTCGACGAAAATGGGCAATATCTGACCAAGGGGCCGGAATACGAGACCGTCTGGGCCCACGGAACCGATTGCGGGATCAGCGATCTCGACGCAATCGCCAGGATGGACCGCATGGACGACGATTTCGGCATCGACACGATCGAGACCGGCGCGACGATCGCGGTCGCCATGGAGGCCGGCATCCTCCCCTTCGGCGACGCCCCGGCGGCCATCGAGCTGCTCTCGGAAGTCGGCAAGGGATCGCCGCTCGGACGGCTCGTCGCCTCGGGCGCGGAAGTCCTCGGCAAAACGTACGGCGTGCGGCACATCCCGACCGTCAAGGGGCAGTCGATGCCCGCGTACGACCCCCGGGCGGTTCTCGGCATCGGCGTGACCTACGCCACCAGCCCAATGGGCGCCGATCACACGGCCGGTTACGCGGTAACGGCAAACATTCTCGGCGTCGGCGGCAAGGTCGATCCTTTGAAACCCGAGGGGCAGGTTGAATTGAGCCGCAATCTCCAGATCGCCACGGCGGCCATCGATGCCGCCGGGCTCTGCCTGTTCACGGCCTTTGCGGTGCTCGACGACCCCTCGGCGCTGGAGGGAATCTGCGAGATGCTCGCCGGCTGGTACGGGCGGGAGTACGCAAGCGCGGATTTCCTCGAGCTCGGCAAACGGACGCTGCTCTGCGAGCGGCGCTTCAACGCCGCGGCCGGTTTCACCGCCGCCGATGATCGGCTGCCCGACTTCTTCAAAAAAGAAAAACTCAGCCCGCACAACGTCGTGTTCACGGTCCCCGACGAGGACCTCGACGAGGTGTTTAATTTCGGTTGAAGGCTCGCCCGGTCCGTTCCGAGCGTCGCGAAAACGCGTTTATCGCGTTCGCTTTTTCCGCGTGTTCCAGCGTGCCTTCACCCGCTCGAGAAACGACGTCTCCTCACCTGGTGCGCTGCCTGCGACGAGGTTCTCGAAGCCGGACATGAAACCGGATTTGCGGCGATGGTCGGCTCGCACCTGGGCTGCGGTCGCCTCCCACTCCGCCTGAGGGCCGGCGCGCTGGAAGCAGCGTTTGGCGTGCTGGAAATTCGACAACGCGTCAGTGTAATACTTGCTCTTCCCGGCATGGATGATCCGCATCCCCTGCGCCCCGATCCGGCTCGTCCGGATGGAGCGAAAGGTTGATGGCTAACAGCGCGCGCCACTTAGAATGCCCGTCGGCCAGTGCGATCGCCCCCATCCGGCTCGTCCGGATGGAGCGCAAGGTTGATGGCTACCGCCGCCCGCCGCGCGAAATGCCCGTCGGCCAGTGCCTTCGCCCCGATCCGGCTCGCCCGGATGGAACGCAAGGTTGATGGCTAACAGCGCCCCACTTAAAATGCCCGTCGCTCAGTGTGTTCGCCCCGATCCGGCTCGCCCGGATGGAGCGCAAGGTTGATGGCTAACAGCGCCCCACTTAAAATGCCCGTCGCTCAGTGTGTTCGCCCCCATCCGGCTCGTCCGGATGGAGCGCAAGGTTGATGGCTACCGCCGCCCGCCGCTTTAGCCGGAAGCCCGAATCCGCGAGCTGCCTCTTGTCAGTCTTTCGCGAACGGTGGTTTGCCAACTCATCTGAGTGGTTGTCACCGACCGATAGCATCCGACGGAGTTCCGAAGCCGGGTCAATCGCGGTTAGAATCGGCACACTGCCTGGCTGCCGTTGCCGGGCGCGGACGCGTGTCAGCCATCAACCTTGCGCTCCATCCGGACGAAGCCGGATGGGGGCGTTTGGGCTCGGCGCTGCCGGGCGCGGACGCGTGTTAGCTGTCAACCTTGCGCTCCATCCGGACGAAGCCGGATGGGGGCGTGTGGCCGGATGGTGGAGGCGGCTGCGCGGTGGTGAGCGGCCGGTGTTGTATCTCCAATTCGATCCTGAAAGGTGCGCGCCAACGCACGGCACAACCATTTTCTTCGGAACAGAACCGGAAAACGCAACCGACTACTGGCAGGCGGACTTTTCAGCAACCCACTTTGCGTCCAGCATTGGGGAACCGACCGCGAAAAGGCGAGGGAGTGAAATCGCGAAAAGAGCAAGCAGCCGAAGCGAGTGCCTTTGGTGGAAGGCTGCCTCTGCATCCTCTCTGATTTCTCGTTTTCGCGTTTTCGCCCTTTTTCGTTTTCGCGATTGCCCGACAACTATGCTAACCTCTCGAAAACACTCCCGCGTACTTCACTGTCCCCAGTTTACAGGAATCCGCCGGTTTATTACCAATTTTCTGACAATTCTCGCCCGGGTGGCAACCGTGGCGGTGGCTCGTGCCAGGCGCTATAATGCTGGGCAAGGGCATCTGCTATCAGGGCCAGAGCCATGGCCGACGTGACCCGCATCTTGCACGCAATCGAGCAAGGCGATCCTTCGGCGGCCGGGCAGCTTCTGCCGCTGGTCTACGAGGAGCTGCGGAGGCTGGCCGCTGAAAGGATGGCCCACGAAAGGCCCGGGCAAACGCTCCAGGCGACGGCCCTGGTCCACGAGGCGTACATCCGGCTGGTCGATGTGGAGAAGGTCCAGCACTGGGACAGCCGGGGGCACTTCTTCGCCGCCGCTGCCGAGGCGATGCGGCGGATTCTGGTTGAACGAATTCGCCGCAAGCGACGGCTCAAGCATGGCGGTGATCGACAGCGGATTGATCTGAACGCGAATCTCACGCTGGAGCCTTGCGTGGATGACGGCATCCTGGCCCTGAACGAGGCTTTGGCGAGGCTCTCGGAAGTCGACAAGACTTCGGCCGAAGTGGTGAAACTGAAGTATTTTGCCGGGCTTTCCATTCCCCAGATTGCCGCCCTTCTCGGCATTTCCTCTCGAACCGCGGACCGGCGCTGGGCTTACGCGCGAGCCTGGCTTCACCAGGAGCTGTGCGGAGACTGAGAGAGTCTCGGATTTTTCCGAGGTAGCCTGCCCGCCTTCGGCGGCGTATCGCTTCCGCAAATTTGCCCAGGCGGAGCTTGAGTTCCGCGATGCGATCCGCCTGGGGCCCGGCTTCTACAAAGACCATTACAACCTCGGATTCGCCCTCCACCACCAAGGGAAG
>JAMOAF010000751.1 GCA_023621895.1 Planctomycetota bacterium | reverse complement strand
CTGCGGGCTGGCGCCGGTGATGATGGTTGACAACCAGGTCCACCCCGAGGTGACGCCCGACCAGGTCCCGTTGATCCTCGAAAAGTACCTCGACGTGGCCCGCCGCGAGTCGCAAGCGGAAAGCGGCGCTTGAGACGGCTTCCGCGCAATCACGGCGGACTTTCGGGCCGCACGAGGGGGCAAGTCCGCTTGTCGAACACGACATGCGTGCCGCCGCCGAGGGACTTCGCCTGGTACATCGCCGCGTCCGCCGCGTGCAGCAGACCGGCCGGGTCGCCCTCCCCGGCTCGGCCGAGGACGATCCCGACGCTTGCGGAGACAGAGAATTCCCGCCCCTCCAGCTCGATCGGCCTGCGCAGCTCGCTCCCCAGCCTCGCGGCGATCCGGCCGGCGGCTTTCTCGTCGCGGACCCGATCGAGGATGACCACGAATTCATCGCCGCCGTGACGCGCCGCCAAATCGCCGGGCCTGACCGCGGCCTCCAACCGCCGAGCAAGGGCGGCGAGCAGTGCGTCTCCAAGCAGGTGCCCAAACTGGTCGTTGACGCGCTTGAAGTCGTCAAGATCGACGAACAGGAGGGCGAACGGTTGCCCCGGCCAATCGCTGCGCGGCTGAAGGAGCTGTTTCAACCGGGATTCAAATGCCCGCCGGTCCGGCAGCCCTGTCAGCGGGTCTCGCGAGAGGGCGATGGCCGGCGGGCGCGCTTCCGCCGCCGCGCCGGTGAGGACGACAAGCCCCTCCTCGGCCAGGAGCGTGGCGAGCCACGGGCAGGTCAACTCCTGGCCGTCGCCGCGGCGGAGCGGCAACCTCACCCTCCGCGCCCAATCGCCGGGCTCCTCAGGCTGGTCCGCCAGGTCGAGCAGCGCATCGAACGCACCTGGCCGAGCCGCTGCCAAGAGATCATCCAGGCGCACGCCGGCCAATCCCTCGTCCGGATATCCCAGCAGCCGGTGCGCGGCCCGGTTGGCGTAAATCAGCCCGGTCGAGGCGCGATCGACGAGCATGACCGGGGTGGAAGCGTTAGCCACCGCGGCAAGCAGGGCCCGCGGGACGCCTTCCGGCAGGGACCCGATCACGCGGCGGGCCCAGCCGTCCTGAGACGTGCAAGAGCGGTTTGGGGCGTTCGAGTCGCGCGACATGGGGCCCAATTGGCAGGCTGAATCGGGGGAAGCGTCAACGCACAAGCAGGCAAACGGCCAGGGCGGCAACGACTCCCCAAACCCAAGCAGGAATCGCCAACACGGGTGGCGATTCCCCGCGGGCGACCGTGCGGAGGCAACGCGGGCAGACGCTCGGACCGAGACGGCTGGCAATCTGCACAATCACCTGGGAACAGAATGGACATCGGTAACGTGTCAGGGTGGCGATCATGGTGCGACTCCCTTGATGCAGAGACCCACAACCGAGGACAGCGGCTTACCTTAAATATACGTCACGGAAATCCCCTCTGCATAGGGGGTCCTGACGGGTCCGCGTGGCGATGGCTTGTTCTTCAAATGAAAATCAGTGGAGACGGCCAGGCTGATTGGCCGAAAAGCGGGTCACGCCTGCCGTCTTCGCCCCGCCGGCTGGCAAATCTCGCGCCGGCGGATCAAAATAAGACCTACGACGCTCTGAAGGGCGGGGAAGCATCCCGCCCCGCGATAGGACGGAGAAGAAAGCAACATGGAGATCATCGCTCGATGGTATGAGACCGGCGCGCCAATGCGGATTTGCATTGAAGGGGCGCGCGTGGCCGAGGCGGCTCGTGTCGACGCCGCGCCGGGCGGCATGCCCTGGATCGCGCCGGGCCTGCTCGACATGCAGATCAACGGCTACCGCGGCCAGGAGTTCAGCTCCGACCGGCTCACGGTCGAACACTGTGCGGAAATCGTCGAGGCGACGGCCGCCTTTGGAGTCACGAGGTTTCTCCCAACGGTCACGACCAATAGCCTCGCCACGCTCACCGGCGCGCTGCGAACGATCGGCGAGGCTTGCAGCCAGGACCGCCGGATCGCTGCCCGAGTGGCCGGCATCCACCTCGAGGGCCCCTATATCTCGGTGCAGGATGGCCCCCGGGGCGCGCACCCCCACGTGCACTGCCACGCGCCGGACTGGGATGAATTCTGCCGGTTGCAGGAGGCGTCCGGGGGACGAATCCGCGTGTTGACCCTTTCTCCCGAGCATCCCGGAGCGGCCCCGTTCGTCAGCAAAGTGGTGGCCAGCGGAGTGATCGCTTCGATCGGCCACACGGCCGCCACGGTCCGCCAGGTCAATGAGGCGGTCGACGCCGGCGCGACGATGAGCACCCACCTGGGCAACGGGTCGCACCCGCTGCTGCCGCGGCACGAGAACTACCTCTGGGCGCAAATGGCCGACGACCGGCTCACCGCGGGAATGATTGCTGACGGGCACCACCTGCCGCGCCACCTCGTCAAGTCGATTGTCCGCGCCAAGGAGCCCAGGCGGTGCGTGCTCGTCAGCGACCTGTCGGGCTACGCGGGCCTGCCGGCCGGAAGATACCAGACGCAGCTCTGCGAGCTGGAGATTCTGCCGACCGGCAAGCTGGTGGTCGCCGGGCAAGAGGAGCTGCTCGCGGGCGCTTCGCGGCCGCTTTGCGAGGGCATCAGCAACGTGATGGACTTTGCCGGCATTGGCCTGGCGGCGGCCGTCGACATGGCGGCCCGCCGTCCGGCGGAGCTCTTGGGCCTTGAAGTGGCCGCCCCGAGAGCCGGCTCGGCCGCCGATTTCATTGTCTTCACGCTCGCCGAGGGCAGAGCGGAGGGGGGCGCGCGGCTGGAGTTGAAGCAGACGGTCGGCGGCGGCGAGGTCCTCTGGCAAGCCGCATCCTGACCACCGCGCGGAAACGCGCCGGAGACAAGAGCACAGACCCTGATTGCGGAGCGGAAAAGATGGCCGTGGCGGGTGTTCGAGAAGAGACGGTGGTCGTCATCCTGGCGGCCGGCAAAGGCACCCGGATGGAAAATGACCAAATCGTCAAGGTCTGCTTCGAGATCGACGGCACGCCGGCCATCAACCGCCAGATCTCCGTCTTCAAAAAAGCGCGGATCAGCCGGTTCCTGCTCGTCGTCGGCGACCGAGCCGAGCAGGTGCTTGGCGCCGTCGCCGCCGAGCACCCGGAGGCCCTCTATGTCTTCCAGGAACCACAAATGGGCACCGGCCATGCCGCGCGCGTGGCCGCCGATGCCCTCAAGTCGATCGGTTACCAGGGCAACGTGCTCGTTTCCACCGGCGACAAGCTGATCGAGGAGGAAGCGATCGAGGCGCTCGTCGACGGATTCGTCAAGCAGCAGGCGGACATGGCCCTGTTGACGGTCCCGAAGACCCGGGCGACCCAGGGGTCCGTGGGGCGGGTGTTCGTCGACAGCTCCGGGCAGGCCCTCGACATCATCGAAGTCGCTGATCGCCGCCGCCAGGCAGTCGTGGACGAATTGCGGCGCCAATTCGAGGAAGGCCGTTCGCTGCCGGCCGAGACGCTCAAGCAGACGCTCGACCGGCACTTTCCGGACCCCAAGAAGCAGCGGCGGGCCGTGGCGGAGCTTGCCGACCTGGCCGAGGGGCCGGGACGGGTCGATCCGGCGGCGCTCGAGCGGGTCCTCGGCATGGAAAAGTACCAGTTGAAGATCGACGGCAAGCCCTACACGGCGCGGCAGATCGAGCGGATTTGCAAGGGCGCCAATCCCAGCCTCTACCTGTTCAAGGCCGAAGCCTTCTACCGGGCGGTCGGCATGCTCGACAACGACAACGCCCAGAAGGAGTATTACATTACCGACGCGGTGCGGCTGCTGAGCAGCCTCCGCGACCAGGGCGGCCAGCGGCGCTACCGGGTTCGCGCCGTGCCGGTGGCCAACGCCCATTGCATCCAGGGCTTCAATTCCCCGGACGAACTGCTGGCAATCCAGGACTACTTCCGCCGCAAGAAGCTGGATCGGGCGGTGATCGCCACCGCGGCGATCGAGCCCAGGCTGTCGCCCAGCCAGCACGCCACCGTCAGCGAGTGGCTCGGCCGCCTCGACGCCGGAGGGAGCGACCTCAATCGCTGGCTCCAGCAGATTTACGGAGGTCACGAAAGCCTGCATCGCCAGAAGTGCAGGGACCTGGCCCGGGTCTTGCGATGCTATGGAAAACGGTACGGGATGGACGGCAAGGTGTGCATCGTCCGCGCTCCCGGACGGATCAACCTCATGGGCCGCCACGTCGATCATCGCGGCGGCTGGACGAATTTCCTCGCCATCGCCCAGGAGACGATCGCCGTGGCCGGGCTCCGCGAGGACGACGTTGTCCAGGCGGTCAGCGTCGAGCCGCGCAAGTTCCACCCCGTCACCTTCCGCGTGTCGGAAATCATGGGCCGCCTGGCCTGGAGCGATTGGATTAATTTCGTCAACAGCGACTGGGTCCGCGACATGATCTATCGCGCGGCCGGCGATTGGGGCAACTACCTGAAGGCGGCGATGCTCCGCCTCCAGCATGGCTACACCGACGTGATGGTCCGCGGCATGAACCTGGCGGTCTCGGGAAACGTGCCGATCGCCGCCGGGTTGTCGAGCAGCTCGACCCTCGTCGTGGCCACGCTCCAGGCGGCGATCGCCTTGAACAACTTCGATCTGACCAGCCGGCAGTTCATCGACATGTGCGGCGAGGGGGAATGGTTCGTCGGTTCGCGCGGCGGCGCCGGCGACCACGCGGCGATCTACCTCGGCCAGCGCGGCAAGATCGCCCACGTCGGGTACCACCCGTTCCAGATCGGCGAGGTCATCGACGCGCCGCGCGACTACCAGGTGATCGTCGCCAACAGCCACATCCGCGCGGCCAAGAGCAGCACGGCGCGACACCAGTTCAACTCCAGGATCGCCGCCTACAATCTTGGACTGGCGATTCTCAGGCAACGATCGCCGGAGTATCGCGACGCCATCGAGCACCTCCGCGACGTGACCCCCACGAGACTCGGCTGCGCCACCAGCGACATCTACCGGATGCTGCTCAGGGTTCCCCAGACGATGACGCGGCAGGAATTCACCGAGGTCCTCTCCGCGGAGCACAAGGAGCTGATCGAAGCCAACTTCGCCACCCACGCCGCGCCGGAGCGGTACCATCCCCGCGGCGCGCTGCTGTTCGGAATCGCGGAGATCATCCGGGCGAAGAAATGCGTGCAGCTGTTGCGCGAAGGGCGGGTCCAGGAGTTCGGGCGGATGATGACCATCAGCCACGACGGCGACCGCGTCCGCGCCCGAAACGCCGGACGCCGCCCGCTCGACGATCCCTATTCCGACGAGCACCTCCACCGCCTGATCAACGATCTGGCAAGCGAGGATCCGGATCGCGTCTTGAGGGCCCAGCTCGATATCCAGCCCGGCTATTACGCGTGCAGCACTCCCGAGATCGACTTGATGGTGGACTTGGCCTCCACGGTGCCGGGCGTGGCCGGCGCCCAGATAGCCGGCGCCGGCTTGGGGGGCTGCATCATGATCCTCGCCAGGCGGCAAGCCGTGCCCGCGGTGCGGCGAGCGCTGATCAGCGGCTACTATGAGCCGGCGGGACTCAAGCCGGCAGTCATCCCCTGTGTTGCCGTCGAAGGCGCGGGCCTGGTCGAGTTTGCGTGAATTCCTCCCGCGACTGGCGACGGTTTTCCGCGGTCACTTCGGTTTCGGCAACCCTGCGCCGCGGGCACGGGCCAAGGCCTGGATCGCCCCTTGCGTGTCGCCAGCCTCTCGATAGAGCATGCTCAAGGCGAGAAAGGCGGGACGGCGATGAGGCGGGGGGAGCGCGCGGGCCGCCGTCTTGAAGGAAGCCGCGGCTTCCTCGAAACGCTCCTGAGCACCATACGCTTCACCGAGCAACAGGTTGACTTCAGCCTCAAAGGGGCCCAGTTCCCCCAATCCCTCCAGGCAGTCCAAAGTCTGCTGCGACATGCCCAGGTCCAAGTAGCCCGAAGCCTCTCGCAGACGATGCGCCACGCGGTACAGTTGCTTATTGTCGAATGCCATGGCTCGCCCTCCCATGTTCCAGCCGGTGCGCGACGATTGCCTTCCCAAGCG
>JAMOAF010000744.1 GCA_023621895.1 Planctomycetota bacterium | reverse complement strand
AAGGCCGCAAAGCGGCCAAAAGCGGCGATCAGTCGCCGCACTCCGAAGCGAGGCTCCGCACCCAACTCAAAGGCCGCAAAGCGGCCAAAAGCGGCGATGAATCGCCGCACTCCAAAGCGAGGCTCCGCGCCCGAAACCGGAGGACTGAAGTCAAAAGAATCCGCCCCCCATGCCTCCCATCCCGCTGCCCCGCTCGTACATCTTTTCAAGCTGTTCGACCTGCTGGCCTTGAAGCTCCTGGTTGGCCTTCTGGAGACCCTCAAGGAGGTTGGTCTTTCGGCTTGACGGCGAAGTGGGGCCGGCTCCCAATAGACCGCGGCCGCCGGCTTCACCGCCGGCCATTCCACCCATGCCACCCCCTCCGCCGCCGAATCCGCCGCCCATCCCGCTCATGCCGCCGAACCCTGGATGCGCCGGTCCGCGGGGCCTGACGGGCAGATCGGTCGTGCCGTCCCGCGGTGCTGCCAGGGATCGCATCCGCGCCAGGAGCGAGGCAATTTCCTCATGGACTTCGTCCGTCTGGCGAATCACGAGGACATCGGCGCCCGGATACGACATGCCGCTGACCGAGCCCGGCCCGCCCACCTCCTCCCACGATTCCGGTTCGACGGTGCTTGTAACCGTCTGAATCAGCGAGTCGAAATCGGCCCAGGTCTGCCCGGCCTCGTCGCGCGCCAAGACCAGGTCGGAAACCGGATAGAGCCGAGTGACCTGCACCCTCTCCGCTTCTTCCGGCGTGGTGATCAGCAGGACCTCGTCGCGAACCACGTAGGTCAGGTTCAGTTCGCGGAGGATCAAACGCAGGCATGATTTCAGCGACAGTCCACTCAGGCTCTTGGTGATCGGTGTATCGGCCGCAAGGCCCACGTCATCCAGCGCCCGGCGGTCGAGCTGGATGTTGATTCCATGCTGCCGGCTCAAGTCAGCCGCCACCGCGGCAAGCGGCGCTTCCGTCAAGTCGATCGCCGCCGGCGACTGGAGCGCAACCTTGATCCGTTCTTCTTGCCTGTTCGGGCCGGCCGCGGCGGCTACTGCACCTGTCGCCGCCGGGAGAGTGGCAACGTCGCGGCGGCCCGGGCCGCTGGGAATCGAGCCGGCTGGAATCGAGCCGGCGGGCAGCGAGCCGGCTGGTCCGCGATGCATCGCGTAGCGCGACGGCTCGACCAGTGCAATCACCGTCGCGGGGCCCCTGACCGCCTCGGCCACGAAGACGCCGCGGAGGTCTGTTTCTCCCGAGACGATCTCGGCCGAGCTGCCGCCGATCACTTTCACATGGGCACCGCTCGCGCAGCGGCCGGCAACCAGGTCCCTGACCGTAGCGCGGACCTGGCCCGTTTTCAAGTCTTCGTGAACTTCAAGCGACAAGGGCGAGACGAGGACCACGCCGCCTGCGTGGAGGTCTTCGCCGCGGCAGACGACCAGGTAAGCGCCCTCTTCGGCGAGCGGGAGAGACAGCTTGTGCGTCCGGTCGCGATAATCGCGGCCGTCGCCCAACTCGACGTGCGCTTCGTGTCGCGGCCGAACGCCGGCCAGGTTGATCTGCGACGTTCCGCCGAGATCCCGCCGCAGCAGGGCGAATTTCACCAGGTCGATTCGATAGACCTTCAGGTCGCACGATGCGAGGTTGCGGAATTCGAGGTCCAATTCGACCGGGTCGCCGCCGGCGGCGACCGTCAACTCCGGCAGTCCGATTCGCTTGCGGAGGAGCTCCTCGACCGCGGCCCGGGCATCGTCATACTTGTCCTCCACGCGGCGGTACTCCCGGATGGCGTCTTCGGCCTGGCCGAGGCTGTGGTAGATCTGGCCGAGAATGTAAACGGCCAACCACTTGTTGCGGGCATCCACCCGCTGGCCGGTCGCTGGATCGACGCGAGACGTCTCCGACACTTTGCGGCACATGGCCAGCGCCGCGTCGTGCTCGCCGGCGGCAAACTGGCAATAGCCGATCATGTACCAGAAGCTGTCAAGCAGATCGCTTTTCGGATACCGCTGGGCATAACGATTGCACTCGGCCACCGCTTCGCCGTACGCCTGCAATTCGAGCAGCGCGTTGGCCCGCGAGAATGCCGCCCGATCGGCGGCCGGGTCTTCAGGAAACACGGTGAGGAAATCGTCGAGCATGCGGGCCGCGCGGCGGGTCAAGTCAACACGGTTGATCTTCTTCTTACACAGGTCTTCGAGTTCGGCCGCCCGCGGCGCTTTGGCGTGCACCTGCTGGGCCAACGAGCAGGCCGCGGCCGCCGCGTAGGGCTCGGCGGGATACTCTTGGAGCAGCCGCTCCATGAAGTCGACGCTCCGCAAGAACTCGCCCTGGGCCTGGAGGAATCCGGCGGTGCTCGACTCGCGGAGGAAGCTCCCCTCGACGGCCGCCCGATAGGCGATGTAGCTCCGCTCGAATTCGCCGATCGCATCGTAAGCCGCGCCGATCTTGAGGGCTTTTTCGAACGAGATTTCCTCGTCGGGCCAGCGCTCGATAAGCAGCTCGAAATAGCGCACGATCTTGTCCGGCGGCCCCAGCTCCAGATGCGCGTCGAGCAACATCAGGATCACGCGTTGGTAGACATCCGGCGGCAGCTTCCAGTCTGAAACCAGCGTGCCGAGGTGCTTCGAGGCCGACTGGAAGTCGCCCTTCTCGAAAGCGACGCTGCCCAGGGCGAGCAATTCGTCGGGCGTGAGCCGATAGGGGTCTTTGCTCTGCTCTCCGGCGGCGAGCACGGCCAGTTGCCTGGCGGAAGCGACCGCCCGCTGCTCGGGGCGGTAGGCGTTCGAGACCACCGTGGGGGCGGCGCGGTACTCGCCCGGCACGGCCCCGTAAAGTTGGTACTCGATCGTGCCCAGCGATTGCGGGCTGCCAAGGTGGAAGACGATCCCTCCCGGCACGATCTGGTAACTTTCGAACGGACCAGTGACCGATGGCTCGATCACCTCGGCGCCGCTGGGAATGGGCTCCTTGACCACCAGGTACTCGAGCTGATCCGCCGTGGGCGGGCCGGCAACGGACCGCTCGAGGGTCACCCGCACAACCGCCCTGCGCCCGGCGGGCAGTTGCTCCACCGAGTTCCGGAAACTCTTGTGCGCCCCGGCGACGGTGGAGAAGCCGGGCGCGATCTCCCGGCCATCCACTTCGAGCGGGGCCGGCTCATAGGTCCGCTCGATCCGCCAGGCGTCGGTCGTGCTCTGGAGGCGGTCGGCCGGCACGAAGCCGCCGAGAATGCACTCATAGGCAAAACGCCCCTTGCCGGTGATCGCGAAGCGCACCTGCTGCGGGCCCGAAACCAGAAGCGAAGCCGGGACATCGACCATTCGCGTTTCGGACGACGCTTCGATTTCAAGCGTTTTCACCGCCGTGCCGTTGACGAAGATTTCCAGCCGATAGGGTCCGGCGTCGAACGGCTGGCCGGTAAACCAGCCGCAGAGCGCCTGCACGGCGGGGCCCGTCGCCCTCTCGGGCGACCAGCGATGCCCGGTGCGGTGGGCGAGCAGCCAGTCGACCGCAGTCTTGGCCGAACCGGGCCGCACCTGCTCGGCGGCCAGTGCACGAAGCGCCTCGAGCTCCGCCAGGGGCGCGCCGCCCGCCTGGAGTTCGCGCTGGGCGACCTCGTCGAGCAGCTCGCCGGCCGGCCCGGCGCGGTCCATCGCCGCAAACGCCAGGGCCAGGTAGAGCAGCGACCGCGTGGAAAGCTCGGTTCGGATTCGCTGCAAACGATTGGCCAGGTTGAAATCACCCTCTCCGGCAAGCGTCATGGCGTGCAGGATGACCGCCTTGGCGTCGTCGCTGGTGCCCGCGGCCGCGAGTTGTTCCCGCAAGTATTTCAGGGCTTTTGGCAAGGTGCTTGCGGGCAGGGGATAGGCGGCAGCCTTGGCAAGACTCAACGCCCAGACGGCGTACGAGGTGGCGAAAAGCTGCGATCGGGCGCTGTGCCAGGCCCAACCCCAGCCGCCGTCGTCCAACTGCGACAACACCAACAGGCCAATCGCCGATCGCACCCGGTTGTCCAGTTCGCGCATGGCGGGCCCGTCCGCGGCTTTTGTCTTCGTCAAGAGACCCCGCAAAGCAAGCGAAGCCATCAGGTCGGCGGCGGCGATCTCCACGTCGGACGCCATCCGCGAGGTCTCGATCTGGCAGTCGGGCGGACGCGCCAGAACGGAGTCGAGCAGGCAGCGATCGACGGTGGGGCTGACCAGGATTTGCAGGCTCGGCGAGCTGATCGGCGTTGCTTCGGGCGGCTCCACCAGGGCAGCCGCATCCGCCGTCGCCAGGCCGGAGCGGATGGCATGGACGGCGGCCCCAAAGGGCAACAGCGGAACGACGCGCCGCACTGTCTCCCGGTCGCTGCCGGCGACGACCGTCAATTCAAATTCGATCCGCACGTCGGGATCAGACCCCGCCGATCCGGCCGCGTCGGCTGGTTCGGGGCGGAGGAACTCCCGGTGGAATACCAGCTCGGCGCTGCCGCCCTTGGCGGCCTGAATTGTCTTGGGGTCTTCAACCGACCTGCCCGCAATGGTAGTCTTCAGGACGACTTCGATCGGACCACCGCCGGGCCGCGCTTGATGGACCGAGACGGGGATGTCGGCCTTGTCGCCTTCGACAAAGGCCAGCGGCAGCCGGAGTTCGGCGGACAGTTCCTTTTTAGCGACCAGCGATCGGCTCGTTTCACCGGCGAGCGTGTCGGCGGTGATCCCCGTTGCCAGAACCTCCCAGGTGGTCTCCCGCGTCGGCACCTCGAGCGTGATGGTCGCCCGGCCGGACTCGTCGGTGATCACGGCGGGGTTCCAGTAGCCGTTTTCGTCGCTCATGGGAGCCGGCGCGGACCAAGGTTCCGCCGGTGGCAAGTCGGGCGTGGCACGAGGCGCGAACGGATCGGCGGCGAACGGATCGGCCATGACCGGATCGGCGGCGAACGGGTCGGCTGGGGCCTGTTGCGGGGGACCGACGACCGCCGGTTGCCCAGCGCTGCCGCCTCCGACGCCACTACCGTGGCCGCCCATCCCGCCGTATCCGCCGAGTCCGGCGGCCGCTGTGCCGCCGGGCTCCGCAAGGGCGGACTGCCGGCTCTCTTCCTCCGCGCGCCGGGTCTCGATCCGTTGCTGTTCGGCGAGAATCTGCGGATCGACTGCCGCTCTCCCGGGATGGTACGAAAAGGTGATGCTCGACCCGGTCCGCATCTCCGTGGCGCGAGAAATGCCGCGGAACAGGTCCGCCGGATGCGCGCCGGCCAAGGGGAACCGTTCCCGGACGGATTGCTCCAGCATGGCCAGGCAGACCTCGGCCGAAACGGGCTTGCCCAGCGGATCGGTCGTCTTCAAGGACAGCTCAAGCCGCTGGCCCGGCCGAATCGGCCCTTCCGCGCCGCCGGCCCGTTTCCACGCCAGGTCGATATCAAGATTGCGCTCGACGGTCAGCGACGCGCTGGCCTGGTGGAAACGCCTGTTTGCCCGCGGATCGCTCTTCTGGTCGGCCTCGTCGGTCATGACCGCAACGGCCAACTCGAAGTTGGGCGCCAACTGGGCAGTCATCGGAATCGACAGCGGGTTCTGCCCGGACCGCAGCTCCACGAGCCGGTAGCCGAGAATCCGCGCCGCCTGGAACGTGATCAATCCCAGCGCGGGCCGCCCGCGCCAGTGGATGATCACATCGGCCGTCTCGCCCACCTGGCAGGTGAGGCGGTCGGCGAGAATCCGCAGACGCGTCGGGTCTTCGTCCGCCGAAATCTCGATTTCGGTTTGCCCGGAGACGCGATGATCGAACTGGTCCGTCCCCTCGGCGCGGAGCACGTAGCGCCCGCCGGCCTCCAGCGCGAGGCTCGTGCGCCCGACGCCGCTGGCCTGGTCAGTCGCCACGTCGATCGTCCGGACCAGGCGCTGGCCCTCGATGCCGGCAACCGTGGTCCGCTCGAAAACCTTCAGTGCCAGCTTGACGCCCACCGGCTTCCCTTCGGGCGTGAACGTCTCCGCCCTGATCTCGAACAATTCACCGGCGAGGAACACCGTTCGCGCGGTCGAAAGCTCGATGGCGTATCCCTGCGTGGCGAGTTGGATG
>JAMOAF010000916.1 GCA_023621895.1 Planctomycetota bacterium | reverse complement strand
CACCCGGCGAAGAAGAAAGACCCGGCGAGAAGAGCAGTCAACCAAAGAATGTCCAGACCCACCGAAAGGGACTGCGAAGGGCAGACTTTGATCGCCAACACTGCCGCGGCTTGCCTCATCACTTGGGTGTCGGGCGACCTCTGTCTCTGTTGTTCGGCTCCGATTCTAGTTCATTCCTGGGCGAAGTCAACAGTCGACTCTTCGGCGGCGAGGGCCCGCGACGCGGCCGGTCCCGAGCTGGCAGCCACGCGATTGCCTCGCGGCGGCATCCTCGCAAAAGGCCGCGCCGATGGGCCAGCACAACGGCTTGCCCTGGGCGGCACGATTTCCATAACTATAACCTGTCAAAGGCGTTGCCGCCGGCAAAGCACAGCCGAAGGCTTGCATTTCTTGAAATCCAACTGCACGATTAAGAAGGTGGCCGATTTCCTTCATATCTCCTGGCGACCGGCAGGCTCATGTCCCAGATCGAGTGGTACTACGCAAAAGACGATCAGCCGTGCGGACCGGTCTCGCCGGTTGAACTCAGGCAATTCGCCGAGCAAGGCGAGTTGCGCGAAGAAACGCTCGTCTGGCGCGAAGGGATGAGCGAGTGGATTCCCGCCGGACGGGTCAAGGGGCTGTTCGGCAACCGGGCGGAGGTTGCCGGCCGAAACCAGACGCCGGCGAGCGGCGAAGCGGTCGCCCAGGCGGCTCCCAAGTTGGCGACGGAACTGCCGGTTCGCCGAGCGCCGCCGGTTTTTGAGCCCATGGGTGGCTCTGCCCATGCTCCGACGCCTCGGCGGCCGAGCGCCGACACCATGCTCGAGGACGTGGAGCCAGCGCCGATTCGCCATCCGCTCGACGTTCTTTCCAGCATGGCGCGCGAACAGTTCGACGCGCACTTCGTGTATTCGACGACCGTCTTGTTTCGAATTGGCGGCCAGGTTGGATCATTCCTGGGCGTGGTTTCGCTGATTGCCCTGGCGCTGGCCTTCGGGTCGAAGACCGGCCAGCTCGCCGTTGCCGTCCCGCTTGCGGCTTTGGGCGCCGCGGCGCTGCTGATTTCCCAGTTCGGCGCCTTGCGGCTCTACCCGGCGCTGGAACAACTCGATCGGACGGCTTGGGCCAGGATTTCCACGACCGCACCGCTCGACAGTCTTGCTTGGACGTTCACAACGCTCGGACTGGCGGCGCTGTTGGGCCTTGCCGGGTTTGCCCTGGCCAGCGGCGCAGCCTGGCCGGCGACACTCGCCGTGTTCGGCTTCGTCTTCTGCCAGTATGCGGCCGTGGTTGCGTGGGATGCAAAGGGCTTGCGCCTCGAGGTCGGCCTGCCCACCAGCCCCGGCGAGGAGGCCGCCGCAATCCTCTCCTTCCTGGGCAAACTCGCCTGGCGGCTGAGCGCCGTGGCCCATGGCGCGGCGATTGTCCTCGGGTCGCTGGCGACGCTCAATGCGGCCGTGCACCTGGGGCTGGCGGACGAGCCCGATCCGGCCTGGTTCGGCTGGGAGACCGCCGTGCCGCTCGGCCTTTTGCTCCTGGCGATTCCGCTGCCAGTGGCCGGCTACCTGACCTTCCTCGGATTCCACCTGGCGGCGGAATTGTGCCAACGCTGGCTCGGCTACCGGCGCTAAATCGACCTGCGTGATTCGTGGAAAAAGCGGCTGCTGTTCAGATAGCCGCGTGCGCCTTGCCCCGCGCTTCGTTACGTACGGGCTGTGCCGCAGCGCAGGCGCGCCGCGCGGGGCAAGCCCACGCGGCGATCACGCTCTCATGAATTCCTCCCGGAATCACGCAAGCTCATTTAGGGCGGGATGGCGCCCGGCCCGTTCCCTCCCGGCGAACGGGTAGCATCGACGGGCCGGGCTGCCTTAGAATCCAGAAGTGCGAGGACTCTCCATGAGATCGGGCCCGCCCGGCCTTGCCCAACAGTCCCTATTGCAGATCGAACTGAAAAGAGAAACTGGAGGTTTTTTTGACATGGAATCTCGACGATCTCTCGACCGGGCCAGACAACGAACCTCCCGGTTCTCCCTGGGCGAGACGCACCCCGGGGCGATGCTTCGGAGGACCTGCGGCAAGATCGGCATGATCGCCGCCGCCGTGCTCGCCACCTGGGGGGCGGCCGCCGCCGAGGTACTCGAAGTCCGCAGTGGGGCCGCCTGTTTGGGGCTGGACGGGGCGACCGGAGCGCTTCTGCGGTTTGCGGATCCAGAAGCGGGATTGGAATTGGCCGGCGGGGGCCAAGAGTTGTTTCGCCTGGTCGTGAGCCCGCCCGGCGCCGATCCCGTGGAGCCCCTGAGGCTGTCCTCGCGCGATGCCCAGGCGGTGAAGCGGATCGAGGGCGACGGGGTGCGGTTGCGGTTTGAGGGGATTGGGAATCGGGACCTGGCCGCGGTCTGTGCCGTGGAATCCGGTGCGGACGGGTTTTTCCGGTTTCGCATCACCGTGGAGGGCGAATCGGGGGCAGTCGTCGAGCGCGTGGATTATCCGCTGCTGCCTTTGGCTGCACCGCTGGAGGGCGACGGAGCGGGCGATGCGCTGGTTCTCGGCACGACAAAGGGCGGCGTGCTGGAGCGCCCGCACCAGTGGAAACCCGGGCGATCCGCGGCGGGGACGCAGCCCGGCAACCTGGCGGCGCAATTCGGATGCTATTACGGACCGAAAGGCGGCGCGGTGACGTATTGCGAAGACCCGGCCGGCTACCCCAAGATTCTGGCGGCGGAGCGGGCTGCCGGCGGCCTGGTTTTGGGGTGGCGCCACCCGATGCGGCACGATTTGAAAGAGCCTTTTCGCCTGGCGTTTTCCGTGGTAGCCGGCGTGTTTCGCGCCGCGCCAGAAGCGGCGGCCGATTGGCGCGACGCGGCGGCGATCTATAAATCGTGGGCCTTGAAGCAGCCGTGGTGCGCCAAGCGGCTGGCCGAACGGGACGATCTGCCGGGTTGGCTTAAACAGGGGCCGGCCCAGGTGCGGTTCGGGCGCGAATGGCTGGGGCAACCCGAACGCATCGAGGCGTGGCTGGAAAAGTACTGGACCAGGCATTTCGAGGGCGTGCCGCTCGTGGTCACCTTCTGGGGCTGGGAGGGCGTCGCCACCTGGGTTCCGCCCCGGTACTTTCCACCCTATCCTTCGGAAGACGGTTTGAAACGCTGCATCGATGCGGTGAGGCGCGCGGGAGGGCACGCCTTCTTCTGGCCCTCGGGCTACCAGTGGTGCCTCAGCTACGGCAAGCGGGAGGACGGGTCGTTCGAATGGGAAGACCGGGCCGGGTTCGAGCGCGAGGCCATGCCGCACGCGATCATCGGCAAGGACGGGAAGGTCATGCTCAGCGCTCCGCCGTGGTACCGCGGCGGCGAAGCGGCGACGCTCTGCCGCGGCGAGCAGTGGTCGCGCGACTGGCTCACCGGGATCGCCGTCGGGCTGGCCCGGCGAGGAGGCGAACTCTTCCAAATCGACCAGGTGGTCGGCGCGGGGATGCGCTTCGGGGGCGATTGCCGGGCGAGCGGGCACGGCCACCCGGCGGGGATCGGAATCTGGGACGTCGAGGCCGCGCACAAGCAGATGGCGGAGATGCTCGCCGCCTGCCGCGCGGCCGGGGTGAACATGGTGCTCGGTTACGAGGAGCCCCAGGAATTGTTTCTCCAAGAAGTCGGCATCCAGGACTACCGCGATTACGAAGTCGTCGGCAGGTCCCAATCGCCGGACCATCGAGCCGAGTCGGTGTTCGGATACCTGTATCACGAGTTCGTGCCGCTCTTCCAGAGCAACCCGCAAGCCGAGAATCGCCAGATGACGGCGCACTTGATCGTTACCGGCCAGATGCCGCACCTCGTGCCGCACTGGCCGGCGGAGCCGCACGCGTTTCCGGCCCACGGCGGGTTCGAGGAGTGGATCGGCGACGTGCCGGTCGGATGGGAGCACGTGGCGGGTTGGCAGCAGCGGAAGTTCTCCGGCCAGCCGCGGCGCGATCCCGGCATCCGGCATTCGGGCGCAAGCAGTCTGCGCCTGGAAAACACTTCGGCGGGAGAGATCACGCAGGTCTCGCGGAATCTGCCGATCGGCGAAGGAGGCTTGCGCGCCGGCGGAAAATATCGACTATCCGCCTGGTGCCGCACCGAGCGGCTGGAGAAACCGGCCGCGATCAACATTGCGGCCCTCGCCCCGCAACTCCAAAGCCTCGGCGCCTGGCGGCTCCCGTTTCCGGAGCCGGGCGATTGGCGGGAAGTCTCGGAAGACGTGGTGGCGCCGGCCCAGGGGGCCGAGGTGTTGCGGGTGATGATCCACGTCGAGGGACCGTGCCGCGTATGGGTCGACGACTTCCAGGTGGCTGAGGTCGACGCCCAGGGCGTCGCCCGGCCGATCATCCGCGACGGCCTGCCCCCGCAGCATGACCTGTACGAGCAATGGGTCCGGCTCTACCATGGCGAGGGTCGTCCCTATCTACAGTTCGGCGCGGCAATCCCGCCGCCCGCCGTGGAACCGGCCGCGGCCGTGCGCGTGGGCGCGTTCCGCGCGCCGGACGGCAGCGAGGCGGTGATCGCCGTGAACGCCGCCGATGTGCCGGTGGAGGCGGCGCTCCGCTCCGGCGCAAGATCGCAGCGAGTCCAGTTCATGCCCTGGGAGGTGAAGTTGCTCCCGCGATGACCGGCGGGGATGCCCACCGCGCGCTTTGTGGCAGGTTGGTCACGGGCCGCCGGCGATTCCATGCCGATCCACGGCGACCGGCGCCCAATCGGGCTCTTTGTTGCTCTTGCCGTCGGTGGTAATGGCGGTCCAGCGGTTCGTCGCGCCGGCGTCGGCCACGCAGATGTTCCAACCGGGGGCAAGAACACCGACGAGTGAAGGCGGCTCCGCCAGCCCCTTCTTGTATGGCCCGCGGCCGAAAGCCACGTACTTGCCGTCGGGCGACCAGTCGACGTGCTGGATCTTCATCGGCGGCGGGCTGGTGAGTATGTCGTGGGCATTGAGCACACGCGGCTCCGGACCGGAGAAGTCCAGGTCGCCGACGGCCAGCGAGTAATCGCCCGAGGCCCAAGCGACCCGCCTGCCATCGGGGCTGATGTCCGGCCGACAGCCGGGGATTTTCAGGTCAACAACCCTTTTGCCTTCAGCCTCGATCGCAAGAATCGCATGCGCAAATCCCATGCCGGCGTGAGCGGTGGCCAAGTACCACTTGCCGTCGGGCGTCGAGCAGATGCAATACAGGTGCTCCAGCTCTGCATTGGGATGGGCCCGGTCTCGCCCCGAAGCGAGCTCGTGCACGAAGACGCCTCTGGTGGCGTAGTCGATCACCGTGAGCTTTTCAAACTCATTCTTCAGGTAGATGATGCCCGTGTCGCCGGCTGCCCAGCAGGGATCGCGGGCGCTGCGGGCGACCAGCCGCCGGCCGCTGCCGTCGAGGTTCATGCAGTACACGTTGCGAGTCTTCGCCGCCCCCAATCCCTCGTCGACGGCGAAGCAGACCTTCGTTCCGTCATGGGATACATGCGGGTAGAGCTCGTTCACCTCCGGCGTGCGCGTGAGGTTGACCCGATCGGAGCCGTCGGCGCGAACCTGGAACAAATCCCAACTCTCGCCCTGGTGGCTCTCGAAGACGATCCGGTACGGAACCTTCTTCAACTCGTCGAGCAGGGCTTGTTCAAAGATTGGCCCACCGGTCAGCTCTCCGTTGCCCTCACGCGGATTCGGCGCTTCTCGATGCTTGCGGGCATCGCGTTGGACCTGCTCTCGACTCTCGGACGGCAGATACGCCGCACGGAGAACACGTCCATGGGCTTCGCCGACGCGATCGCCGGCGGGGTTGGCCAGGCTCGTCACCTTGGGCACGGCCGAAGGGTGCTCTGCCGATCCAACGGCGGGCGCCAGCAAGAAGAGGCACGCGGCAACCAGTGAACAGTCGTACTTGATCATGTCGTTCCCTTTTTCAGGTTTTGGCACGCGTTGGCTCACGGGAGGAACTACCGCCAGGCTTTGCGCAGCGCGCCGCTGTCCCGCGCAACGGCACTCATACTGGCGCTTCCCCCCGTGCTGATGGTGTAGCCCAGCCGGCGGAGAGCGGCAGTCTCACCGGCGGGC
>JAMOAF010000368.1 GCA_023621895.1 Planctomycetota bacterium | reverse complement strand
CGCGAAGCGGCTGAAAGCGGCGATCAGTCGCCGCACTCCAAAGGGGGAAAGCGGCGATGAATTGCCGCACTCCAAAGGGGGAAAGCGGCGATCAGTCGCCGCACTCCAAAGGGAGCCTGCGCCCAAAAGGCGGAAGAGCCGCCAGCAAATTGTCCGCGGCTTGGAAATCCGCGATAATTGCGGGCAAGCCATGCGGAAGTCCGTCCGCAGCCGGTCAAGACCTCGCTGCTGGGAGCTGAAGGAGAACACGGTGATGACTCAGACTGCAAACGCCCTTGGCGCCGCGCGCGTCTTTGAGGACACGTCCGCACTTGGCGCAAGACGGTCCCCGGGAGGTTTTTTCACGACTCTTGCCTTGCTGGCGCTGGCCTGCCCCGCTCTTGCCGCGGAAGAGGTACGATTCACGATTTCCAACCCGGCACGGTTGCCGGTCGCGACCGTGGCACGGGTCTCGTTGCCGATTCCGGCGGGCTACCTTGCCGGTCCGCCACCGGGAGAGGCGATTTTCGATGGCAAAACCGTGCCGGTCCAGGCGAGGCCCCTCACGCGCCACCCCGACGGCTCGATTCGGCGCGTGATGCTCAGCGTTCCGGTATCGTTGCCGCCCGGCGGCATGATCGCGGGCATCTATCGGGCCGGCGCGCCGGCAAGGCCGACCGAGGAGTCGATTCCGGCCGCGATTTCCACCGATCGCTGGAAGGTCGTCCTGTCGATGGACCGTATCGAGCTCCGCGGCGACGGCGGCCTGCTGCTGGCGAGCGTCGAGCGTTTCGGCCCGGAGGAAGACGGCGGCGAACCGGCCGTGCGGGTGCTCGATGGCGGCCCGGAGTTCGTCTGGCTGCGGTACGATCGGACGGGCGATCCCTGGGGCCGGCAGTGGGATGTGCAGGTCTTCCGCACGGGAGAGCTGCGCCTTGTGCATCGCATTCAGGCGAAGCGCGCCGGCGACCATTGGACGCCCGATTTCGGCTGGAGGCTGACCGTACCCGGTGGGCGGGTCTCGCCCGGCTCGCTGGGCCAAGCGCATATGCTGGGACGCGACCCGGACTCGCGCCTGGCGGACGACGCCAACGCGGACCTGGTTGCCGAGATCACGCTCAGCGACGGCCGACCGATCTCGGTCGCCAATCCGCTGGCGTTGCGGCAGAATCGGGGGACATTCGAGGTGGCCGAGGCGCACGGTGCGGTGATTGTGCGCTCCAATCGCAACGAGCCAGTGGAGAACCTGGAGACCCAGGGACTGATGATCCAGGAGGGCGCCTGGCGATTCAGCGAGCTGGCCGTCGCGCCGCTGGCCGGAGCCGGGCTTGCCGCGCGGCTTGACGCGCCCGTCTACGGCCACGCCGAGTGGCCGGCCTATGACGCGGTCTACCGGACCGGTCGTCCGTTGGTGGTGCACGAGGCGGCGCTGCGCGACTGTATCGACAAGATGCGCTTTGCGTTGTGCGATATGCAGATCAAGGGCGACGACCTCGGCTCGATGCCCTGGAGCTGGTCTCCGCAACAGGCCTCGCGGGACTACACCTCGGCGGTTCGCCTCAACCACGCGCTGTATGTCTGGGAGGATTGGTTTCGCGGCGGGGATCCGGCGCTGCGGGCTGTCGCCCACGACTGGTGCCGCAACTACTTCGACCTGGGCATGTATTGGGGCCCGGACGCGAAACTCTACGGCGCGTGCCGGCGCGGAAACGCCTGGCGCGACAGGCCTGGGCACGGCCCGGGAACCTTCAACCCCCGTTTCGCCACCTCGCCGATCTACGTGCACAAGGGCTGGAGCAATTTCTGGTTGATGTACGAGGAGACAGGCGATCCGCGCTACCGCGACGCGGCCGAGGCCGCCGCCGAGTGGTCGATCCGGAACCAGCACGCGGGCCCCGGCTATACGCGCACCAGCGGCGTGATTGCCGACGCGGTGAAAATGTACGAGTACACGGGCGACCGGAAGCACTTGGACAACGCCGTCCGCTTGTGGAAGACCTTTCAGCCCACCCAGGGCGACGACCTGCTGTTCACGGAAAGCGGCAAGCCGGCGGTAGGCAACGACCTGTACCTCGGCGACGACAAGCTGGGCTACAAGACGCCGTTCGTGAAGCCGTATATCGTGCAGTATGCCACCAATGCCTTGCCGTACCTGCTTCGCCACGCGCCGGATGACCAGCGTCTCCGCGCCACGGCGGTCGCGCTGAACGATTGGATGGCTCGCGTGCAGCAGCCCGGCGGCGGCTGGGGCTACCCGCACGCGGCCGCGGCGGGGCTGACCTGGAACCTCGAATACGTGCACGGGCTTTTGCTTGCCTACCAGGTCGCGCCGAAGGCCGAATACCTGGCGGCGGCGGCGCGCAATCTGCGCCCGATCGTCCAGCTCTGCGCGATCCACGGCTGGCCGGCGTCGGGGCTCGATCCGTGGGAGGCCGCCGCGGGCATCGGGCCGGAGCAGCGGCAGCAGCGCTACCGGCTGGCCTCCGACCGGGATCCCGCGCGGGACTACGAGCAGGGCCGGATCAGGTTTGGCCAAAGCCCCGACCAGGTGGTTTACTTCCAGGTCGTCCTCCGCGACTACCTGGAGCATCGCAGCGAGCAGTCGCTGCTGGAGGCAGACGCCATGATGGAGAAGATCAAGCGCCTGTCCAGTTCGCTGCCCCGAGGCGGACGCGGCGAGTGATGAAGATCCAAGCCTTGCTGGCGCCAAGGGCAGGACGGCTGGCGTGGACGGTTGCGGCGGGTGGAGCGATGCGGGCAAAACGGGCGGTCCCCTGACCTGGTCTTGCCGCCGGCCCGTATAATGGGGTGATCAGCGCCGCGCAGCCCTTCGCCGCCGGTGCGACGTTCCGCCGTTCGAGACCTTGAGCGTGCCCGAGAAGATCCCATCCGATCAAGAGCCCAATCCGCCAGGTGACAATTCGTTGGCGGCCGAGCGAGTTCGCTCGTTCCCGCACGCGCCGGGCGTCTACCTGATGAAGGACGGGGCGGGCCGCGTGATTTACGTTGGCAAGGCCAAGGATCTCCGCAACCGGGCGGGCAGCTATTTTTTGAAGGCGGCCGCCGCGGACCCGCGGACCGCCCAGCTCGTCCGCGAGATTCGCGACATCGATTTTCTCGAAGCGGAGAGCGAGGTCGACGCGCTGTTGGTCGAGGCCCGCCTGATCAAGGACATTCAGCCGAGATTCAACAAGGAGCAGAAGGACGGCAAGAGCTTTCCCTACCTGGAGATCACCACGCGGGAGGAGTTTCCTCGGGTAGGAATCACGCGCACGCCGAAGGAGCGGGGGACGAAGCTCTACGGGCCGTTTGCCAACGTGTCGGGTTTGCGCGGCGCGCTACAGGTGCTGCAAAAGATATTTCGTTTTCGCACCTGCTCGCTCGATATCCAGGAGGGCGACGAACGTTGGCGGTGGTTCCGCCCCTGCCTGCTGGCTTCCATTCGCCAGTGCTCGGCGCCGTGCAACCTGCGAATCACGAAGGAAGAGTACCGCAAGGACATCCGCCGTTTGCAGCGCGTGCTCGAGGGGAGCAAAAGGGCGCTGCTCGAGGAGCTTCGCGCCGAGATGTCGGCGGCGGCCGGCGCGCGGCGCTATGAAGAGGCCGGCCGGCTCCGCGACGAGATTCGCCTGCTGGAGACGCTTGACCAGCGGGGCGAGCTGGACACGCACGTCCAGCCCGTAGACTTCCACGTCGATCCGAAACGTGGGCTTGCCGGGCTTCGCAAGGTGCTCAGACTGCCGGAGACCCCGCGAACGATCGAAGGGATCGACATCGCCCACCTCCAGGGCACGGAGACGGTGGCCAGCCTGGTGCAGTTTCTCGACGGGCTGCCGTTCAAGCCGGGCTACAAGCGTTTCCGCATCCGGCTGGTGGAGGGCGTCGACGACTTCGCGAGCATCCGCGAGGTCGTCGCGCGGCGATTCAAACGCCTCCACGATGAAGAGGGGGTATTTCCAGACATCCTGCTGATCGACGGCGGCCTCGGGCAGCTCCATGCGGCGCTGGGCGTTTTTTCCGCCCTGGAGATTCCGCCGCCGACGGTCCTTTCGTTGGCCAAGCGCGAGGAGGAGGTTTTCGTGGCCGGGAGCGACGAGCCGATCCGCCTCAGCCGGCATTCCTTCGCCCTGCGGCTGCTGCAATACGTTCGCGACGAGGCCCACCGGTTCGCGCAGCACTACCATCATATCCTGCGGCGCAAGTCGACACTCGGGGAGTGAGCGGACCGGAAGCGGGCTGGGGGCGGGCCGCGCGGGGAGATTCCCCGTCAAGCGGCGCGGCGCCACGGCTGGAGGCGGCTGACCGCTTCGGGCCAGCGCCGCAGCGCGATGGCGGCCATCGTACCGCCGAAGGCGATCGAGACCTTGACGGCGTGTTCGGCTTGGACCGGCCGGCCGACCAGGGGAATGCAATCGAGGTCGCACTGGGGGTCGGGGTCCGTGAGGTTTACCGTCGGCGGGGCGAATCCATCGCGGAGCGCGAGGGTCGTCACCGCCAGCTCCACGCTGCCGGCGGCATTGACGAGGTGGCCGAGCATCGACTTGGTGGAGCTGACGAGCGTCGATTCGGCGGCCGCGCCCAGCGCTCGGCGTATGCCGCGCGTCTCCGCCACGTCGTTTGCCTGGGTGCCGGTCCCGTGGGCGTTGATGTAGCCGACGTCTCGAGGCGCCAGGCCGCCCTGGTCCAGGGTGGCCTTGAGCAGGTAGGTCAGCGAGGGGCTGTCGGCGTCGATCCCGGTCACGTGGTAAGCGTCGGCGACCATCCGCCCGGCGACCACCTCGGCATAGATCGAGGCGCCGCGGCGCCGTGCGTGGCTGAGCCTTTCGAGGACGAACATCGCGGCGCCCTCGCCCATCACGAACCCGTTTCGCGATCGGTCGAAGGGGCGTGCTGCCTGGGACGGGTCCTCGTGCTGGGCCAGCACCCGCATCTTGCTGAAACCGGCGGCAAACAGGGGATGGATTCCTTCGGAGCTGCCGGCCAGGGCGATTTCGCACTGCCCGTCGCGAATCGTTCGGATCGCCGAGAGGATGTCGACCATGCCGCTGGCGCACGCGGCTGAATGGCAGAGCCGTGGGCCGTAGAGGCCGAACCGGTTGGCGACGATCGAGCAGCCGCTGTTGGGCAGACACTGCGAGATCCACGGGACGGCCTGGGGATCGGTGGAGCGGGCCGCTCCTTGCGACGGAAGTGCGCCCGAGATGTCGCCCATGTGCCCGCTCATCGCGCAGCCGAAACGGTCGAAATCAATCCCCGATTGGTACACGCCGGCATCGTCGAGCGCCTCGGCCGCCGCGCGGAGCGCCAGCGAGATGACCTTCAACTGCCCCGGCTGCTCCGGCTCGATGTCGATCGGCGCGGCGATCGTCAGGCAATCGGGCATGCGATCGGCCGGCGTAAGCCGCCGGACGCCGCTGACTCCCTCGCGGACCGCGCGCCAGACCGACTCGCGGTCGTTCCCCACCGAGGCGATCATGCCGATGCCGGTGATCACAATCGCTTCCGTGGGATCGGCGGTTGAGGAGCGTCGTTCGTCCATGAAAGAGCGCCGGAAGGGAGTCTGCACCCAAGGGGCGTCGCGGCGAAAACGTCCGCGACGGGCCGGTTAAGGCCGGACTCTACCAGTCCATCGGACGCAAGTCCAGAGAAAATGGGGAAGAATTCTGGCGTTGGCGTCCGACGGGAATTTTCGAGGTCTGCCGCGATCAGAGTGTCCTGGTTAGCGAGTGAAACTGGGCAAGCTCTGGTTCGGCCGCGGCGGACTTGCGTTCCCAAGCTGGAGCTTGGCAGCGAGGTCTTGCGCTGGAGCTCGGGAACGAGGCGCAAGCTCATTCTGGCGGGGCGGGGGATTGCCCCATCGTGACATAGGCCATGCGGAGCCTGTGAAGGGCGTCGTCGAGCACCGCTGACTCCTGCTCGGTGCGGTTGCCGTTCGTCTTTTCCTCCAGCATTCCGAGCATGTCGATCAAGTGCTTCGCCTGGTTGGGCATCCGCTCAAGCTTGTTGGTCAAGGGGCTCGGGAGCAGCCCCAGGGAAACCATCGCCTGGGCGGCAAGCGACGCAATCAGGATTTCGAGCGAGGC
>JAMOAF010000330.1 GCA_023621895.1 Planctomycetota bacterium | reverse complement strand
GGAATCTCGCAGAAATCGATCGTCCATAACGAGCAGCACCTGGCGGATCGCGTCGCCTACGTGCATGAGGAGATCCAGAGCGACGCCATGGCCGAGGAGTACATCGAAGGCCGCGAACTGTACGTTGGCCTGGTGGGGAATCAGCGGCTGACGGCGTTTCCCGTCTGGGAGATGCTCTTTCCCAGGATGCCCGAGGGAATGGCTCGGATCGCCACTCGCAAGGTGAAGTGGCACCTGGAAACCCAGCGGAAGTACGGCATCAGGACCGAAGCGGCCAGGAACCTGCCCCCCGGTCTCGACAGGCAGATCGTCAGTCTCTGCAAGCGCGTCTACCGGGCGCTTTCGATCACCGGCTACGCCCGGATGGACCTTCGCCTCGCCGAAGACGGCCGCGTCTACCTGCTCGAAGCCAATCCCAATCCGAATCTCGAGTACGGCGAGGACTTCTCCGAAAGCGCCGAACGAGTCGGTATCTCCTACGAAATGCTGCTCCAGCGGATTATCAACCTCGGCCTGAGCTACAAGGCGGCCTGGCGGACATGATTCGGGTTGGAGGTGGGAAGGTGAAAACCGTGGCCGCCACCGGCCCGCGCTGTTTTCAGTTTCTACGTTGAGTCGGACCAATTGGCGGTCGCGAGTCTCTGTTTTCAGCACACCACGATGCGGCGCCGGTGAAGAGAAAAACTTCCGACCCGGTTTTACGGCCCGTCCCGAAGGGACATCCCTAAGCCAGCCCAGGGCGGAGCGCGGCGAGTATAACGAGCCGTCCGCAGCCCTGGGTCAGAAGCCGCCTCAGACCCCGTCAGCCCCACCGGGGCGGCCCTAACAAAGAGGCCAAAGGCATGCCTGAATCGTTGGCCAAAGTGCTTGTCCACATTGTCCACAGCACGACAAGCGGATCTCGTTCCAGGACGAGTTTCGGGAGCTCTGCCAAGGGCATGGGATCGCACTCGATCAGCGCTACGCCTGGGATTGCCCAGCGCGGTCATCCACTTCTTTAGGACCGCCCCGTTGGGGCTGGCCGTGTCTTGCGCGGCTCTTGACCCAGGGTTGCGCTTGGCTCGTTTCACTCGCCGCGCTCCACCCTGGGCTGGCTTAGGGGTGTCTCTTCGGGACGCGACGAAAAAATGCGAGTTGGGGCTGGCGAGGTGAAAACCGTGGCCGCCACCAGCCCCTGCTCTTTCCAGTGCCACCAAAAGACAACCGTGGAACAAAAACGGCCAAACCAGAATAGACCAGTTTTCACCTCCCCAGGTTGGAGGGAAAGCCGAAAGCTGTCACCTGCAACCTCTATCCTCTCCCCGAAGGAGCCCGTGATGTGGCGATTTTCGGTGCCGATGTGGTTGGCGGTTTGCCTGACGGCCGCCGCCGGGGCCTCCGCCGAAAAGCCGGCCAATCTGATTCGCAACCCGGATTTCGCCCTGGATGCCGATGGCGACGGCGTCCCCGACGGGTGGCGGGTCTCCGGCGATGCGAATGTCGTCCAGACCCTTTCGGTGGCCCGGGATGAACAGGGCCGGCCTTGCGCTCGTCTTCAAGCGACCGCCTTCAAGGCCGCCAGCCTCGCGTCGCACGTGATGCTCTGCCAGATGGACATCCCCATCGAGCGGGGCCGCTACTACCGGCTGGCCTTCCGCGCGCGAGGCGAAGGGCCCTCCGACGACCTCGTGCAGATCGGGATGAGGGACACGCGCGACTGGGCGAGCGTCGGCCTCGACGAGGCCTTCGTCCCGACATCCGACTGGAAGCGTTACGAGTTCACGTTCCTCGCCCCGCGGGACTGCCCGACCGGCAGCCGGCTCCAGTTCTGGTTCAGTTCGGTCGGCACGCTCTGGATGGCCGACGCCGAGCTTCTGCCTGCGGAGCGGCCGTTTCAAGGGCCGGGCATGAGTATCGAGCCCGGCACGAGCGCCAATCGCGTTCCCAACGCGAGCTTCGAGTGCGGCGATTACGGCTGGGGCTCCGAGGCTCGCGACCGCCAGGTTCACTGGGGCGGCAGCATGAACCGGCTTTTTGGCACGATTGACAAGGACCGGCCTTTCCATGGCGCGAGTTGCCTGCGGATCGAGCTCTCTCCGGACAGCCAACCCGTCTCGTGGTTCGATTACTTTGAATTGAGCCGCCAGGCGATCCGCGCACCGCTGGCCGCCAACCTGGGATTCCTCAAGGTAACTCCGGGCCGAACCCATACGCTTTCGGCCTATCTGCGGGCGGAGACGGCCGGCACGCCCGGCCTGCTCGCCGTGCGGCAGTTTCGCGGGCGCGACTTCGAGCAAGCGATCGCCATCGGCCGAGAGTGGCGGCGCCACGCGCTCACGTTCACCCCCAGCGCCGAGTGGTGCTACGTGCTCGCCGGCCCGGACCTGCGCGCGGTGGATCGCCAGGCAGCCCCTCGGGCCACGGTCTGGGTCGACGCCGTGCAACTGGAGACTTCAAAGACGCCAACGCCGTTTGCCCCCCGGTGCCCGATCGAAATCGGATTGTCGACGAAAAAGATCGGCAACGTGTTCGACTGGGAAGAGCCGCTGGAGTTTGCGTTGCGGGTGAGCAACTCCGATCCGGACCGGCCGCGGCCGGTGGATGTCGAGCTGTGCCTGGTTGATTTCGGCGACGAGCCGATCTGGCGGGAGACCGTGCGGCTGTCGCCGGAGGCGGCGTCGAGCCTTGCCCGCACGATTCGGCTGGCCCCCGACGCGTAAGCAAGCACTCCCAACCCGACGCGTGAGCAAGCACTCCCAACCCGACGCGTAAGCAAGCACTCCCAACCCGACGCGTAAGCAAGCACTCCCAACCCGACGCGTAAGCGAGGACAGCTCGCCCGTGTTGGCCTCGCCTACACTTCGGGTTTCCCGACTCTTGTGGTCGCGCTCGCGCCATGCAATCGCCAGCCACGACGCGAAAGATACGGGGAGTGGGCTGGATGACAAAGCTGAGTTGACTGAAAAAGCACTTCGCCTTTTCCCCGCCGGCCCCGATATCACGCCACGGTCGGATCGAGTGCTGTTGGGGCCATCGACGGGTGTGTGCTATAAATCGGCTCCCGCGTTTCACGGAACGATGAGCCGCCCGCGCGACAGGCGCGGACCGGCTCGTCCCCCAAGACCATCCGGAGCCTGACCATGGACGGTTGGCAGACCCAGGTTCTCACGGCCTCGGCGGCGGAGGTGGCTTCGACTTGCCGCCTGACCGTGCTTTTGCCCACGTACAATGAAGAGCTGGCGATCGAGCCGGTGTTAGACGAAATCGTCGCCGCGCTCTCGGGCCAGTCGATCCGCTACGAGATTCTCGTTGTCGACGACGCATCGACCGACGCGACGGCCGAGTTGGCCGAGCGCTACGCGGCCGATTGCTGGCAGTGCCGGGTCCGGGTGATCCGCTGCCCGGAGAACCGCGGCGCCGGGGCGGCCCGCAAAGTCGGGATCCGCGCCGCCCAGGGCGAGCTGGTGGTGATGCTCGATGCCGACGGAACCTACCCGGCCGAGTGCATTCCCGAACTGCTCAAGCACTTCCCCGCCTACGACCAGGTCAACGGTGCGCGAACCAGCGAGCAGGGCACGCTCCCCTGGCTCCGCGTGCCGGCCAAGTGGTTCATCCGCAAACTGGCGTGCTACCTGACCGGCCAGTCGATTCCCGACTTGAACACCGGGCTGAAGGCGTTCAAACGCCAGGCCATGCTGCCCTGGTTGTGGGTTGTGCCCGACGGATTCAGTTGCGTGACCACGATGACCTTGGCCTTCCTGACCAACGGATACACTGTCAAATACGTGCCGATTCCCTATCGCGCGCGGATCGGCCGGAGCAAGTTCCACCCGGTCAAGGACACGGCCGCTTATCTGAGCACTGTCTTGCGGATGGTGCTCTATTTCCGGCCGCTGAAGGTTTTTCTGCCGCTGTCAGCCCTGGTGATTGCCCTCGGCGTCTTGATGAGCATCGCGAGCTTTGCCGTCACCGGCAGCATGCAGGAATCGAACATCGTCGTTCTTACGGCCGGCTTCATGACATGCATGTTGGGGCTGTTGGCGGAAGTGATCGTCGCACACCACCGCCGGTAGGGTGGTGCATCCCTGAAAGAGCAGTTGAAGTCAAGAGGCATCTCCCATTTTTTGCCATTTTGAAGTACGCTAGGCGCAGACTAACCTCGCCGAAGCCTGGAGCCTCGTTTTTTTCGCCGATCCTTTTGTCACGTCCCGGCCGGTCGCCCCTGGTTTGCGGTTGGTGTTGTTTGGGAAGTCTTGGAATCGTCTCGGATGATTGATCCTGGTCTTATGGCGGGTTCGCTCGCAGGCGTTCTTTTCCTTGCGACTGCACCCCAACACATCCCTTCGTGGATGCCGCTCCCTTACGGTGAGTAGCCGGGCCGTCCAATCTGCGACGGCCGCACACGGAATTATTCTTTGCGACCATCCTGCGAGACCGCGCCCGCCTCAATCAAGCGACGTTCGCCAAGGCAAGCCTGGCGAAGCAACTGCACCACCCAGGCTGGGCTCGGTCCGCAGGGATCATGGCATGCGCCACGACCGATGCAATCAGCATGCGTTTCCGCAACCTCCTCCACTGGTTACCAACGTGTAATCCAAGGCACTTCGACTCCCACGACCTGGCAGAGCGTGACAGCCGCCTCGTAGAGGCTCAGCCGATGCGCCGCCGCCCACAGCTCTAGGGCGTTTCCCCGCGATCCGCAGCGGAAGCACCGGTAGCGGCCCAGTCCCAGGTGTACCGAAAACGAACGGCTCCCCGGACTTGCCGAGCGATGCACCGGGCAGGGACCACGCAGGGCCTCGCCGCGAACGCTCGTCGGCTGGAATCCAAGCCGCCCGAGCACCTCCGCCATGGTGATCCGTTGCCGCACGGTCGTGAAGTCGATTCCCGGCATGACCTGGCCCTCCTATTTCCGACAGAGAAGAGGAACCGGTACTTCCTGGCCTCGCGCGCCACACGCTGCCTGCCCCTTGGCGAGCTGCCAATTTCTCGGCCACATCGCTGACGGCTCCCCGCCGTAGACGTACGCTTCCTGCTTGCTCAGCATGTGCCAGATGATCACCGCCATCCGCCGCATCACGGCCACCCGCGCGACCTTCGAACCACGCCGTCTCTTGATCCCCGCATACCACGCGCGGAGCTTGGCGTCCTTCCGCAACACGTGCAGGACCAGTTGCCCCAGCAGAAACCGCACCATACGGCTGCCTTGTTTGGTGATCGAGCCGAGAGACTGCTTTTCCCCGCTGCTCCGCGAGCTCGGCGTCAGGCCGAGGAAGTTGGCCAGGCTGCGACCGCTGCTTCGCCAACCGATAGCGGATCGACGTGATCTGGCGATCTTGACGCTCCGCATCCGTCGGAATGTACACGCGACGCACGCCCTGGACTTTCTCGCCCGCCAAGAGACGTTCCCGGTTGACCCACAACAGCTCGCCCAGGTGATTCGCGTCGCGGCGATCCGTCTTCCTCCGGGAGATCCGCTCCGGTTGGATCAAGACCACCTCCCGGCACTGCTCGTCGGCACGCAGCCGATCCACCAACCAGTCGTGAAAACCGCACACCTCCAGCAACACGACGTAGTTCCCGTCTTCCAATCCATGCACCTGTTCGAAGAACTTCTCCACCTTCGCCGGCCGCGTGCTGACCTGCCGCCGCTGGATGACCGTCCCTCCTTCCTCACGAATGTTCACCGTCATCTGCTTGCCATGAAGATCGATTCCGATGTACAACATACATGGGTTCTCCCTGGGTTGTGCCGCCGATTGTTGAACAGCGGCGGCTGGTTTCTGAATACGCGCGAAGCCCCTGTGGCTCCGCAGCTACAATCTACCCCGGGAGAACCCCTTTCCGCTCTTTCATAGAATCAAGCTCAACACAACCAAAACGCCAGCGCCGCCCCACCGAGCGCCAACCGCACGGTCCACCGGCGGGCGGAATGCCCATCCCGCGGAATGAATGGCAATGCCAAGGGCCAGTTTCTCGCAATCCGACGCGCTCGCTCGCGATCCGCGCTTGCGCGAGCGATATCTCGACGGCCTGGCCGACGGCATTGCCAGGCTGCTCGGGGCGATCGACCGCAATCCGTTCCGG
>JAMOAF010000848.1 GCA_023621895.1 Planctomycetota bacterium | reverse complement strand
CCAGCTTGGGAACGATCCCCCCCCCGAACTTCCTGGTTCCCAAGCTCCAGCTTGGGAACGCGGCGCCGAGGCGCTGCCTGGCGGCATGAAAGACTGAAAAACTGAACCCTGTCCCCCAAGACCTTCTGCTCATGAGCTCGTCCGACTCGCTCGAAATCACTCCGGTCGCACCCGACCGGCTGCCCCAAGTCTTGGCCCTGGCGTTCTCGAATCTTTCACCGCGCGACGCCGCGATCCGGGTCGAGGCGGCTCTGGCGGAAATCAGGTGGGGGAGATTGCCGCTAGACGGGATTCTCCAAGCGTGCCGCGACGGCAGGCTGGTCGGCGCCTCGTTCACCCAAGTTCTTTCCGGCCGCACCGCCAATTTCTGGCCCCCCCAGGTGCTGTCGAGCGAACCGCGTGAGACGGTTAAGCGGCTGATCGGGGCCTCGATTGACCGGATTCGCGGCGACGGTGTGCGCGTGGCACACGCATTGCTTGAAGGGCAACCGCGCCCGAGCGACGTAATGCGGCTTAAGGAAGCGGGGTTTTCCCGTCTCGCGGAACTCTACTACCTGCTCAGCGAGGAGGAGGATTTTCCTGCCGAGCCGCCAGCCGGCCCACTCCTGTTCGAGCCCTACACCCCGGAAAAGTATGAGCGCCTCTGCCAGATCGTCGAGCAGACCTACGAGGCGACGCGGGACTGCCCGGGATTGGACGGTGTCCGGGACGCGGCCGAGGTGCTCGAGGGCTACGGCGCTTTTGGTGAGCCTCCGCCGCAACACTGGCTGTTTGTCCGCCATGGCGACCGCGACGTCGGCTGCCTGCTGATCGGCGACCACCCGGAGCATGAGAATTGCGAGTTGACCTACATGGGGCTGACCTGTTCGGCACGCGGCAACGGCTGGGGCTCGCTGATCGCTCGCCACGCCCAATGGGTCACCCGGCGGCTGGGCAGGCCGCGACTGGTTCTGGCCGTCGACGCCGCCAACGGACCGGCGCGGAGGGCCTACCGACGGGCGGGTTTTCGAGGATTCGACCGTCGCCAGGTCTACATTCTCATTCTGTGAGGGATCGCCGTGCCGGGCGTTGCCGGCCACGATGCCGGAATCCAGTCCGCCGGGGCATTCGGTCGTGGCCGTTACTGGTTTGTGCCAAAGATGTTGCGGCACGATCTGGCGCTTGCGCCGCCCGGCTCTGGAGCCGCTGCTCGACAAGTTTTCCACGGCCAACGGTCTTTGCGGGAATGACGAAATTTCCTGTTTGCCGGTGCGCGAGTGCGGCGATTCTACCGCGGATTCAGGCCGTTTTGGAAATGGTTGGAGATTTCTCTGTTTACCGCTTGGCGCGCCTGTTTGACAGCTTAGCTAGCAAGGCTAAAATCAGAGACTCGTTGGTTGACAGACACAAGGAGCAAGACGGGTTCCTCGAGCCTTACTCCCCTTTTTCGCGACCCCACTGCGTCCAACTTGTGGGAAGTGTCGGTGCGAGGTTGGGGAGAAAGGCTTCTGGCCGTCGATGATCGCGGCTCCTTCTCCCGTGTGTAGTTCTCCGAGCTGGTCGGGGGCAGGCTAAGACACTGACGGAAGTGTGTATTCGACGGGGAAGGTGCGCGCCGGAGGCGCCTTGGAAGTGGCCAAGGACGATATGGACATCGTGTCAGCTTTTCGCAAGCGACTGGCTGGCAAGGTCGAAAAAGAACGATTCGAGCTGTGGTTCGGCGGCAAGACCTGCTTCGAGGTAACCGACCGTACGTTGACGGTCGTTGCCGCGAACGAGTTCTTTCGGAACTTCTTGCAGACGCACTACCGCAGTGCGATCGAGAGCGCGTGCCTTGAGACATTCGGGCCGGCGTTCTCCGTGGCCTTCTCCATCCTGCCCGCCGCCGGCGCGTCGAGAAATGGAGGCCCATCGCAGCAGGCGTCTTCCGCGCACCCCGCCCGGCCCGGCTCGCCCGGCCATGCCAACTCGTCCACGGCAGCGTCCCGCGCTGCCGCGCATCGAGCTCCGGCGGGCCAAGCGCCGGGCCAGGAGAAACGGCGCAGCAGGCCCGTGCTCGACTTCGATTCCTTCGTCAAAGGGAGCACCAATCAACTCGCTCGGGCTGCCGCGGAGATGGTGGCCGGGCAGCCCGGCGAGTTCTCGCCCCTACTGATCCACGGCCCAACGAGCGTCGGCAAGACCCACCTGCTCCAGGCGATCTGCACCGAAACCCGCAAGAACCACCGGAACCTGGTCGCCGTCTATCTCTCGGCCGAACAGTTCACCACCGAGTTTCTCCAGGCACTGCGCGGAGGCGGTTTGCCCAGCTTCCGCGCCAAGTACCGCGGACTGGACCTGTTGGCGATCGACGACTTGCACTTCTTCTGCGGAAAGAAGGCGACCCTGGTCGAACTGCTTTACACGATCGACGCCCTCACGCGCCGCCGCCGCCAAATCGTCTTCGCCGCCGACCGCGCTCCCGCCCACCTCCGCGCTTTGGGGGGAGAGCTGCTCTCCCGGCTTGATGCCGGCATGGCCTGCCGGATTGAGCCGCCCGGCTATGACACTCGGCTGGAAATCCTGCGGTGCATGGCCAGACGCATGGAAATGCCCCTGTCACCGGACGTCGGCCACTTCATCGCCGCGAGGCTTACCAACCACGCGAGGGAACTGTCTGGAGCGCTCTGCCGGCTCCACGCGGAGCGCCGGGCGACCGGGCGTCCGATTACGCCCGCGATGGCGGAGGAAGCCCTTGCGGAGATGATCCGCGATGGCAGCCCCACCGTCCGCCTCGCCGACATCGACAAGGCGGTCTGCGACGCCTTCGGCCTCGAACCCGAAGCGCTCCAATCCAGCCGCAAGGCCAAGTCAGTCAGCCATCCGCGGATGTTGGCCATGTGGCTGGCTCGAAAATACACGCGCGCGGCCCTCTCCGAGATCGGGCAGTATTTCGGCCGCCGCAGCCACAGCACGGTCGTCTCCGCACAGAAACGGGTCGACAAGTGGATTGCCGACAATGCAACCTTGAGCCTCGCCGAGCACGCCCGACCCGTCGCCGAGGCGATCCAGCAAGTCGAACGCCACTTCCGCATCGGATAGCTGGAACGGAATTCTCCTGGCTCCCAAGCTACAGCTTGGGAACCCGCGTGCCGCGCCAACCTCTCCTGGTTCCCAAGCTCCAGCTTGGGAACGACTCGAACGCCTTTTTTTGGGGGTGATTCACCGGGCTATTTCTGCTAGGCTTCCAGGCCGTCTCCGTTCCCCCAGTGGACCAGAGCACCATCGCCCGCCGCCTTGAACAGGAGATCGGCAGAACCATGTGCGGAATCGTCGGATACGTCGGTGGCAGGGAAGCGACGGAATTCCTCGTGCAGGGACTTCGCCGGCTCGAATACCGCGGCTACGACAGTGCCGGCGTGGCCACGATCGCGCCGCCCCGCGGCATCCAGGTGACGAAATCGACCGGGCGGATCGAGCATCTCGATCGACTCCTGGCCGCGACGCCTTCGCCGGGCTCGATCGGCATCGGCCATACTCGTTGGGCCACGCACGGGCCGGCCACGGACGAGAACGCCCACCCCCACTACGGCGGCGAAGGGGCCGTGGCCGTTGCCCACAACGGCGTGATCGAGAATTACCAATCCCTCAAGGATCGGCTGATTGCCGAAGGCTACCGGTTCAGGTCGCAGACCGACACGGAAGTCGTCGCCCACCTGATCGACAGCCAACTGAAGAGGCTCGATCCCGCCGCCGACATCGCGGCCGTGGATTATCAGCCGCTCTTCCGCGCCGTCCAGTTGGCGCTCAGGCAGCTCCAGGGCACCTATGGGCTGGCGATCCTCTTTCGCGATTACCCAACGGTGCTCGTGGCCGCGCGGCTGGGAAGCCCGCTGATCGTCGGCGTCGGCCAAGGCGAACACTATGTGGCCAGCGATGCCTCGCCCCTGGTTGGCCAGACCGACAGGATCGTCCGGATCATGGACAACGAAGTGGCCCTGATGACCGCCGACAAGCTCCGCGTGGTCCACCGCGACCAGGGCCCGGTGCGGCATCTTGTCAGCGTCCTGGACGCCGATAGCGGCGGCGCCGAGCTTGGCGGATTCGCCCACTACATGCTCAAGGAGATTTTCGAGCAGCCCGAGGCGATCCGCAACGCGATGCGCGGGCGCCTGGATATGGATGCAGCCACCACGCGCTTCGGCGGCCTGAATCTCTCGCCCCAGCAACTCCGGCAGGCGAAGCGGTTGATTCTGACCGGCTGCGGCACGAGTTGGCACGCGGGCCTGGTGGGCAAATACCAGATCGAGGCCCTCGCCCGCGTGCCGGTCGAGGTCGAATACGCCAGCGAACTCCGCTACAGCAACCCGCCGCTGGCCGGCAATTCCCTGCTGTTCGCCATCACCCAAAGCGGCGAGACGGCCGACACGCTGGCCGCCCTCCGCGAGATCAAGCGCAAGGGCTATCCGACGATGGCGATCTGCAACGTCGTCGGCAGCACGATCGCGCAGGAGGCCGATGGAGGAATCTACCTACACGCCGGGCCCGAGATCGGCGTTGCATCAACCAAGGCGTTTACTTCCCAGTGCACCGTGCTGGCGATGCTGGCGATCTACTTCGGCCGGCTCCACCACCTCGGCTACGATGCGGGCCTGCGGGCGGTCGAAGAGCTTCAAGAACTCCCCGGCAAGGTCGGCCGGGCCCTGGAAACCGGCGAGGCCGTCAAGCGAATCGCCGAGAAATACGCGCAGGCGAACAACTTCCTCTACCTCGGCCGGCAGTTCAATTTTCCCGCCGCCCTGGAAGGCGCCCTGAAGCTCAAGGAGATCAGCTACGTCCATGCCGAAGGCTACCCCGCGGCGGAGATGAAGCATGGTCCCATCGCCCTGGTCGATGAAAACACGCCCAGCGTGTTCCTCATCGCGCGCGACTCGGTCTACGACAAGGTCATGGCCAATGTCCAGGAGATCAAGGCCCGCGGCGGTCCGGTGATCGCAGTCGTCTGCGAGGGGGATCGGCGGATCCGGAGCGTCGCCGACGACGTGATCGAAGTGCCCGCCACGGCGGACTTCTTGCAGCCGATCGTCTCGATCGTCCCGCTCCAGTTCCTGGCCTACTACATTGCGCTGGCACGGGGCTGCGACGTGGACAAGCCGCGAAACCTCGCCAAGAGCGTCACGGTCGAATAAAGACGCGCCCGGCGGGGCGCCGCCGCCCTGCCGGGCGCGGAAGATTGAGCGACGCGGGCGCGTATCCCCGGACGCGGGCTACCGCGCACTGAGGGGCCGCCGCCTCGGAAGCTGGCGCTTTGGCGCCTCGTTGGCCTTCAAGACGCGCTGCGCCTTCGCCAGATCGTTGACCTTGATCACCGCCAGCGTGTTCCCCTTGGAGCCGCGCTCCGTGCTGACGGCGCAATAGGCGTAGTCGATGTTGAGGTGATCGGCGGCTAGCCGCTCGCAGATGTTCCGAAACGCGCCGTTCTGGTTGGGCACGTCGACAAGGAGCACGTCGGCGGCATCAAAGCGAATATTGAGTTTCTCCAAGACCTCGGTCGCGGCCTGACAGTCTTCGGGTACAAAGCGGACCATCCCGCGATCCCGGCTGTCCATGACCGCCAGGGCGACGAAATTCACCTTGCCTTTCGCCAAGGCGCCGAGCATGTCGGCAAGCCGCCCGGGTTTGTTGATCAGACTGACCGAGAGTTGCCTGGCCGTTCTCATTCTGCTCCTCCTTACTCAAGAGTTCGAAGAGAAACCGATCCGACTGATTGAGAGGAAGGCGACCGAAGCGGCCAGCCCCGCCCTGGGGCCCCGACGGTCATGTTTACGGAAGATCCGCCTACCGGTGCGCATCGAGAAGATCGGCCCTTTCCATGCCTTGGGTGACGCTGCGTGGCTTTCGGATAGGCTCCTGAACAGCGGCCGCCTTGAGGGCCGGACGCGTCGCTTCCACAACCTCAATGATAATATCAACCAGCAGGCGCAGGTCAAACAATTTCCAAAGGAAACAATCACGCCTTTCCGAGAATCCCGCCCGTTTTCCGGCCAATCAGCCCATTCCGGCCGATGCATTCCGGCGGGGAGCGCGAACCGATTCCCCCCTTTGGTCGTGCTTGACAGTCCGCACGGCTTCAATCACGCGTTACCCCCCGGGTACCCTACTTCAGAGTGAGAATGTCTGGGGAAAAATGGTCGCCCAGGAGTCTGCATTACCGGGCCAGAGGGTGAAACTTCTTGGGGGCAGGATCGTCTACAATGTTAGTGGCCCGGAAACGTCGAAAACCGCGCCTTGTCGCTGCCACGCGATCGCAAAGCCGTGGCACGTGGCCGCGTGGTGCTGCACTGTTGAAGCGGAGGTTGATGCAATGGGACGGTCGATCGGACTGTGGCTCGTATTCTGTTGGCTGGCCGTGGTTTCAACGGTCCAGGGCCAAGGTCTCTTGGTGGTCATTGACCCGGACCAGTCGGTCCGGCTGCCCCGCCCGCCAATCATTTGGCCACCCTATCCACCCTATCCGCCCCATCCGCGCCCCCGACCGTTGCCCCCGCCACCGCCGGCCACGTACAAGATCAGCGAAATTGCCGTCGACGCGCGGCTCTCCAACCAGGTGGCCCAGGTGCAGGTGTCGCAGTCGTTTGTCAACACCGGCAGCCGCCCGCTGGAAGTCTCTTTTGTGTTCCCGCTGCCTTACGACGGCGCCGTCGATTCGCTCACGCTGCTGGTTGACGGGAAAGAATATCCCGCTCAATTGCTGCCCGCTGAAAAGGCGCGCGAGCTGTACGAGAGCATCGTGCGGAAGAATAAGGACCCGGCCCTGCTTGAGTGGATGGGAACCGGCCTGTTCAAGACCAACGTTTTTCCCGTCCCGCCCGGCGCCAAGCGGACGGTCACCCTGACATACTCTCAACTGCTGCGAATGCAGGAGGGCCTGAGTGACTTCCTCTTCCCCTTGAGCACGGCAAAATACACGTCCGAGGCGGTCGACAAGATCAGCTTCCGCGTGACGCTGGAAACGGCCGACGATCTGAAGAACATCTACAGCCCGACCCACGAAGTGAAGGTCAAGCGGTCCGGTGACCGCCGGGCAACGGTCACCTACACGGCCGAAAAGGAGCTCCCCACGTCCGACTTCCGCCTGTTCTACGACCTTGGCCGGGGCAACGTCAGCACGCGCGTGCTCAGTTACCGGCCCGATAAGGACGACGACGGTTACTTCCTCCTCCTGACCACCCCGAAAATCCAAGCCAAGGAAGAAAAACTGCCGCCGAAGACCGCGGTCTTTGTCGTCGATCGGTCGGGCAGCATGAGCGGCGTGAAAATCGAACAGGCCCGCGGCGCGCTGGAGTCGGTGCTCGGCAACCTCCGCAAGGGCGACCTGTTCAACGTCATCGCCTACGACAGCGCCGTCGAATCGTTCCGCCCCGAGCTTCAGCGATACGACGAAAAGACCCGCGCCGAGGCGATCGGGTTTGTCGAAGGAATCTACGCCGGCGGCAGCACGAATATCGACGAGGCCCTGCGAACCGCGCTCGGGCAACTGAACGACTCGAAGCGGCCGAGCTACGTGATCTTCCTCACCGACGGCCTGCCGACCGCCGGCGAGACGGATGAAAGCAAGATCGTCCAGCGGGCGAAGGAGGCCAACAACGTCCGCGCCAGAATCTTCAGCTTGGGCGTCGGCTACGACGTCAACAGCCGTTTGCTCGACAAGCTCGTCCGCGAGAACTTCGGCCAGAGCGAGTACGTCCGGCCCGACGAAGACATCGAAGACCGCGTCAGCCGGCTCTACCGGCGGATCGAAGCCCCCGTGTTGACCGACGTCGCCCTCGAGTTCACCTTCGACGAGCAACCGAGTCGCGCCAAGCCGGTCAACCGAGTCTACCCCAAGGGCGCCTTCGACTTGTTCGCCGGCGAGCAGTTGGTCATGGTCGGCCGCTACCATGCGACGGGCGACGCCAAGGTTGTCGTCAAAGGCGCGATCAGCGGCAAGCAGCAGACCTACGACTTCCCCGCCAAGCTGGTGAAAAAGAGCGACGACCAGTCCCTGGCCTTCATCGAGAAACTCTGGGCCATCCGCCGTGTCGGCGAAATCCTCGATGAACTGGACCTGAAGGGCAAGAACCAGGAACTGATCGAGGAGTTGGTCAAGCTCTCCACGCGCCACGGCATCCTCACGCCGTACACTTCGTTCCTCGCCGACGAAAACACCTCCGTGACCGACCTGGCTCGAAATGCCTCGGAAGCCAGGCATCGGCTCGGCGCGCTGGAAAGCGTCTCGGGCGCTTCGGGATTCGTCCAACGAGCGTACAAAGGCGCCCTCCAGCAGTCGGTCCAAGCCAGCCCGCCGGCAGCCCCGGGCATGTCGTTTTCGGCGGATGCGGCCGCGCCCGGCGCCGGCAGTGTGGGCGGCTACGGCGGAGGCGGCTACGGCCCCGCCGGCGGTCCCGCCTACGGCCGCGCAGCGCGTCAATCCGCACCGGCAGCCGCCGCGGCCGCGCCGCTGGCCGAGGCCGATGCGGAAATCGCCCAATCGGCCGGCACCGTCCGCCAGGTCGGCAGCCGGACGTTCTATCGCCGCAATGCCCAGTGGGTTGACTCGACCGCCACCGAAGAGCAGCAGAAGCACGCTGTCCGCGTGAAACAGTTCAGCGACGAATACTTCCGTTTGGCGAAGCTCCACGGCCGCGAGTTTTCGCAATACCTGGTGTTCGACGAGCCGGTCGTCGTCAACGTCGCCGACCGGACTTACCTGGTCGAACCGTAGCGACCGGCCCGAAGCGCGGCGGAAATGCCCATCGCCGTGAGCACCCGGGTCAACGCGCCAGGTGAGGCAGCAACAACTGCGTCCAAAGCGCGTAGCCCTCGTCGCTCAGATGGAGACCGTCGGCGACGAACAGTTCCTTGCGCGGTTTGCCGTCGGCGCCGATCATCGGCGAATCGACGTCGACGAACACGGATCGAGCGTCGCTGGAGATCGCTTCCCGGACGAGCGTGTTCGCCTTGCGGACGCTATCGATCAGGCTCCAGCGCTTGATGCTCGGCTTGATCCCCACGTAGATGATCCTCGCCTCCGGCAGGCTGGCGCGGACCTTGGAAACGAAGGCCTTGAAATCGGCCAGGACCTGTTCGGGCGTTTTGCCCGCGGCAAGGTCGTTGTCGCCGGCGTAAAACACGATCGTTCGCGGCCGGTAAGGGGCGATGATCCGCTCGGCGAAATGGACCGAATCGGCGATCTGCGATCCGCCGAAACCGCGGTTGAGCACCGGCATGTTGGGGAACCATTTTGCCACGTCCCAGCGGACGATGCTCGAACTGCCGACGAAGAGAATCCCCCCCTTTTCCGGCGGATTTTCCTTGTCCTGCTGCTCGAACCTGGCGATGTTCGGCTCCCATCGCTGCGGCCCTTTCTCGGCCTTTTCTTCTCCTCCAAGACTGGAATGCGCCAGTACGGCCGAGAAGACAATCAGGAAAAACGACGCAAGCAGGATTCTTGAGCGTTTCACAGTCGGAATCTCCGGGGCGCATGACATGGTTTTCCTCAACCGTGCCTCGCCGCCCTCCCTGGCCGCCAAGCTTCCCTCGTTCCCAAGCTCCAGCTTGGGAACGAGGAAAAAAGGCCCGAGCACGATGGCTTTCCAGCATACCGTCCCGCCGCGGTCGAGGCCACCTCGGCCGGCGGCGCCCCAGCCGACCGGAGGCTTCCGCTTCCCGGCAGGCAAGCGATTAGGAAGACCATTGTATGATTCGCCTCTTTGTTCTAGCATGACGGCAGCCGAATCCGGCCGGGGCTCTGTTTTGCCGGCCGGGCCGCCTCCAAATCCACCGCAGTTGATGGGCTCATGCTGGAGCAAAGAATCGGATTCATCGGCGCCGGGCAGATGGCCACGGCCTTGGGGCAAGGGTTGGTCAAGGCCGAACTCGCCGGCGGCCAGCGGTTGTTGGCCGCCGACGTGGATGCCGGGGCGGCCTCGCGCTTCGCGCAAACCACCGGCGGCTCTGTCGCCGAAACGAACCTCGAACTGGTCCGCCGCTGCGACGTGGTCTTCCTGGCGGTCAAGCCGCAGCAGGTGGCCGCGGTGCTGGCGGAAATCCGCCCGGCGGCGACTCCTGAAAGACTGTTTGTCTCGATCGCGGCCGGCATCCCGATTGCCAGGCTCGCCGGCGCGTTGGGCAGCCAGGCCCGGCTGGTCCGCGTGATGCCCAACACGCCCTGCCTGATCGGCCGGGGCGCGTGCGGATTCTGCCTCGGGCAGGCGGCGACGCCGGCCGACGCCGAACTGGTCGAACGCCTGCTGTCGGCCGTCGGCATCGCCTTCCGGGTCGAGGAGAAGCTGATCGACGCGGTGACGGGACTTTCGGGTTCCGGGCCGGCGTTCGTTTATACGATCATCGAAGCGCTCAGCGACGGCGGAGTCCGCATGGGCTTGCCGAGAAGCATCGCCACGCTCCTGGCGGCCCAGACCGTCGCCGGCGCCGCCGAGATGGTCCTCGCCACCGGCGAGCACCCCGGCGTGTTGAAAGACCGCGTGACCAGCCCCGGCGGAACGACGATCGCCGGAATTCAGGCCCTGGAGGAGCGCGGTCTGCGAGCCGCCTTGATGGCCGCGGTCGAGGCCGCCGCGCGGCGTTCCAGCGAATTGGGGCAATCGGGTTCCGCGGCCGCTTCAAGGGCGAGCCGGCACGGGCGGCAAGACGACGAGACCGACCTGTTCGAAGAGGAAGATTGACGATGTCGATGTTCGAAAACAACCAGTATCGCTGGCGAGAGACTTACTTCGTGCTCTTCCCCTCGAAGAACCGCCCCACGCTCAAGCAGATTCACAAGGCGATCACCGGTCTGAACCAGCATCTCACGCTCACGAACCTTGTCGCCAATAGCCAGGGGCGGCTGGAGTCGCTGACGGTTCTAGCGCCCGAGGACTTTTCCGCATTGGATATCTCCTACCTGTCCGGCGAGGAGGTGAAGGAACAGGTGGTCACCCTGGCCGAAGAGGTTGCGCCAACCTGCTGTTGCGAGGATGAGACGCAGCGTCTGGAACTCCTGCGCAAATGCGATGCCCGGCTGGACATCCTCCATTTCGAGCAGATCGTCGACACCGACGAGGACGGCGACGAGACATTCGACCCGAGTTCCCTGCTGCTCGTGCTCGAAAAGCTCGCCGAGCTGACTGGGGGCATTTCCGTCGATCCGCAGGGGGGGGCGATGTTGTAGGGCGGGCCAGAGGCAACAGATTACGGCTCACAGCGGTCCGTGATCAGCGGTCAGCCAACAGTTAACGGAGATCATGCGTCGAATGCGTTTGGCGATAGAGCCATCTGGAGCATGGGGCGTTCGCGAGTTGGAGCTTGGGAACGGGGCAAGAGGGAATTGACCGGGGAGGGAGATTGTGCAATGCCTCTGAAATTCAAGTTCTACTGGGTCAACGAAAAGGGGGAGAATACAAGCGTCTTCGCCAAGAAGGGCCAGCTCGAAGGCGACACCCTCACGCTTGGCGATGCCAATATCCCGGTCGCGGCCATCGCCAGCGCCGACGTCCGCGGCCAGTACCTCGCGCTCTCGGTGGCACAGCGGGCCGGCGAGCCCGCCAACCTCGTCGTCTCCACCGGCAAGGCCGGCGAGATCAAGGCGGAACTCGGCCGGCTGCGGAGCACGATTTGGGCCGAAATGCACCGAAAGGAACTCGAGGAGAGCGGGGCGGGGCGCACGTTTCGAGGGCAGAACTGCCCCGCCTGCGGCGCCGTCGTCGACTTGACGGGGATGGCCAAGACGCCCCAGGTGAGCTGCCCCTTCTGCCACACGATCTCCACGCTCCGGTCGGGCGACGGCGGGCCGGTGACCGAAATCGAGCGGGGCTACCGGCTCTGCGACCAGTGCGGCATGTACAGCAACCCCCGGCAGTTCACGATCTTCTATTTTTATTTTCTCCTCGTCGTCTACGGTTGGCGGTCGGGCACCACGTGGCGATGTCCGGGCTGCATGCGCGGCGAGGCCTGGAAGATGTTCTTCGGCAACCTGATCTTCGTCCTCGGCGTACCCGTGGCTCTGATCCAGTTGTTCCGGTCCTACGGGGGGACAGGCCTTGGCGGGCTGTATCCCGGCCTCGACAGCGCCAATCTCAAGGCCAGTCGCGGCGACCTGACCGGCGCGATCGGGGCCTATCAGAAAATCCTCGCGCGGCGGCCGGTGTCGGCCGGCGTCAAGCACAACATCGGCATGGCCTTCCTGAGGCAGAATCGCCCGCAGGAAGCGGCCAGGATGTTCGAGTTCGCCCTGGCCGACTGCGCCAACTATCAGCCGGCCGCGGCGGCGCTGGCAGCCTGCTATAAACAGCTTGGCGAAAGCGAAAAGCTCGCCGAGCTGAAGGCCCTCTGGGGAGCGAAAGACGAGCCGCCCGAGAGTCCGGAATCCGCCGCGCCGGGCCCGGCCGCGGAATGAAGGAGTTGGGAGAATCGCACCGGGGGGGCGGCTCTCCCGCGCCGCCCGGCTTTGCCCGTTGTCAGCGGCATGGCATAATGGAGTGGTGTGCTGCTAGCGAACGGTTTCGCCGAAACCAGCCCCTGCGATCCCAGGTGTTGCCATGATTGCCAAGGACATCAAGCGCGGAATGATCGTCAACTACAACGGCGGCCCTTGCATGATCGAGACAATCTCGGTCCAGTCCCCCAGTGCTCGCGGGGCGGCCACCTACTACAAGTACCGCGCCCGAAACCTCGTCAGCCGGCAGAAGGTCGATATCACGCTCCGCGGCGGCGATTCGCTGGATGAAGCCGATTTCCAGCGGCGGTCCATCAAGTATCTCTACGCCGACGGCACCCATTTCCATTTCATGGACAACGAGAACTACGAGCAGTACCCGCTCGCCAAGGAAGACGTCGAGGACGAGGCGCCGTACCTGACCGAGGAGCTCGAAGGTGTTTTCGTCCTCATCTACAACGCCCAGGCCGTGGGCATTCAACTGCCGCTGACGGTCGAGCTGAAGGTGGTCCAGTGCGACCCCGGCATCCGCGGCAACTCCGCCACCTCGAGAACCAAGCCCGCCACCCTGGAGACCGGCCTGGTGGTCCAGGTGCCCGAATATCTCAGCGAAGGCGAACTGGTCAAGGTCGACACCCGGACGGGCGAGTATCTTTCGCGGGCCTGACGGCAGTCCGCCGCGGGGGGCGCGCAAGGCGGGCCGGCCCGATGCGGCCGGAATGCTCAAAGCCCCGGGCGCTATGGTTCTTTCCCACCTTGCAGCCGCTGGGGGACGGCAAGCCTTTCGACCTCGAACGCGGCTTCCGATGGCCGGTCTCCGGCGGGATAACGGGCCGCGTTCTCACCCGGCGAGGCGCTCCGCGGGTAGCAGGCGTCGGGAAACAGCCGGCCGGCGGGACCCGGCGAGCCGTAAAGCTCTTCGTAAAACTGCACCCCGTGGCTTTCGAGAATAATTCCTGTTTCGACCTCCAGGGCCGCCAGCTCGGAGTTCAGCCGCAGCAGGGCCTCCGCCTCGGCGCTGACGGCGTTACCCCAGCTCGTGATTGCCTGTAGCAGGTTCAGGTAGATCGTTCTTCCGATCCGGTACTCTTCGCGCTGCAATTCGAGGTTCACGTGGGCCGCCTGGCGGGCTTGCTTGACCGTCAGGTACTCGCGGTAGTACTGGGCCACGTTGCGGTAGCGCGTGGCCAGCGCCTGCACGGCGAAGTGGAGCGCCTGATCCAGGTCGGCGCGGTAGCGGGCGAGGGCCAATTCCTGGCGGCGGAGCTCGGCCCTCGCCTCGCGGAGCCCCAAGGGCAGGCTGACGTCGATGCCCATCTGCCAGCCGGTGAATTCACCCGGCCGCGACCTGATGTAGTCGTCCATGTACGTTCGCCCCTCCAGACCGCTCAAGCGGTAGAGGGCCGTCGCGTCGACCCGGGGCAGGGCGGTGTTGCGCGCCACGAGCAGTCGCTGCTCGCCGGCTTCGACGGCCAGTTTCAGCTCGATCAGGTCGCAGCGACTCTCTTCGGCCGCGCGGAGCAGGTCTTCCCAGGCGATTCGCGGCGGCTCGCCCAGCGGCGGCGTGACCGGCACGAGTTGCACCCCGTCGAACGGGGCCATGTTGAGCAGATCGCGCAGGGCTTGTTCGCGCTGGAGAACCGCCGACTCGGCCGCGATCTGGGCCGCCTGAAAATTCCGCCACGACGATTCGGCCTGGGCCTTGTCACCCACGTTCAGCCGCCCCACGGCCAGGTTGGCCTCCGCGATCTCATACGCTTCGTAGCCCTGCCGGGTCTGCTGCCGCCGCACCGCGACGTCGGTGCGGGCGAAGACCAGGGACCAGTAGGCGTCGATCACGCTCTGCACGAGCCGCTGGACGGAGTATTTCAGTTGGTAGAAGGATCGTTCCGTGTCGATTCGGGCAAGCACGATCGGCGCCAGGTTCGCCCCGCGGCCGGCACCCTGCAAAAGCGGCTGGGTGACGAAAAAATCGACCGAGGACCGGCTGTAAGGATTCAGCAGCAGGGGATCGGTCGTGTGGACCGTCGTGGGGTTCGTGCGAACGTCGACTCCCGCGCTGCCCCCGGTAGTCGTTGTTTTCGAGACTCCGAGGGCCATCTCGTAGTCGTTTTCCGCATCGCCGCCGATCGAGACGCCCGACGGAACGCCGCCGTCGAATTCCGCCACCGGCGCCCGCTGGCGGTTGAAGCGGTTCTGCACCGACACGGCCGGATCGAAGCGCCCCCGCTCCCGGTCGATGCCCGTCCCGGCGATCGCCGGATCGTAGATCGTCTGGCCGCTCGATGCGGCGGCGGTGCCGGACAGCACGCGAACCACTTCGGTCCGCGCCAGGGCAATCCGGATCGCCTCGTCAAGCGCCAGGTGGCGGGTTGGCGGCGGGGGCTGCTCGATCGCGTCAACCACGGTTGATGGAACCGGCACCTCGGGCAGGCGAACACGCCGCAGCTTGTCCGGCGCGCGGATTTCCAGGCGCCGCTGCTCGGGCAGGATCGCGCGGCAGGGCTCCTCCGCGCGGACGCCGCTTTGGGACGCCGCGAAGTGGATGCAGACTGTCAGCGCCATCAGCGCTGTGGAAAAACCTCTCATACCCGGATCATCGGCCGCGTAAATCGGGCATAATCAGGGCAAACCGGAGAATCGGCACCCACCGCGCCAACGGCCGCCGGGCATATCCGCTAGAGTCTGCCGAGATTCCAGGCGGGGCGCCGCCAAGCCCCCTCACGCCTTGACTGAACGGAAAAGTCTCCCTCCATTGACCCGTCCCCTCGAACCGTTCCCCCCCGCTTCAGTCCAGCCGGTAGACTTCAACATTGTCGAACCAGCAGACGTCGCTGGCGGTCTGCTGGCCGCGGACGCCGAGCAACACGATGAGCTGGGAAGCGCCCGCAGGGACGGTAACCGCGCCGAAGGCCGTCTTCCAGTCGCCGCCGGCCGGCTCGAAAGCCAACAACGAGTCGTCCGCTTCGTGCGTCCACTGGCCCTCGCTGGTCTGCCAGCGGATGGTGACTGCCGGCGTCGTCGCCCCTTTGGCCAGGCACTCGGCGCTGACGGCGAACGTCTCGCCGGGCGCGGCGGGCAGGCGCTGAATAAAGCAGCCCGAGGCGACTTGCGCCGCGCGGGCCGATCCGTCCCCGACGGTCGCGTCCCAGGCAAGGCTGCCGGTGGGGTTCTTCTCGTCCTTCCACGACGACCAGCCCGGCGGCAGCGTCCCGCCAGTCGGCTGTTGACGGAAGTCGGCGTTGACGGCGAGATTGGCTGCCGCTCCGCGGGCTTTGCGTTGGGCGATTTCCTCGCGGGCGGCCGCCCGGACGTCGCGAGCCCGGGCGATTGCCCGCGTGATGCCCGGCAACGCCTCTTCCCAGAGGCGGCCCTTGCCCGCCGTGTTCTTCAACTGCTGCTCGCGCCACGGCTTGTCCTTGGCCAGCCCGCTCCACCAGCGGCATTGCTCCCCGTAGATCCAAACGTACTCGTCCGACGCGTCGCGAGCGGCCGCGAGGTTTCGCGACAACCGCTTCAGCCGCGACCCTTCGAGCGGCGACCGGTAGTAAATGTTGCCCTCCGGATTGACGAACATGTCGAGATAGAACCCGAAGCCGGCCTGGACCTGTTGCCGGTACCGGGCGCGGCTTTCCGGCGCGACGAGCTTGATCGCCGGGCCGTGCCACGAACGCATCTCGAGCGCCGCGCGCTGGTAGGCCTCCACGCTGTTCATGTAGTAGCCGAGTTCGCAACCGTCGACGAGGACCATCTGCGGCGTTGCGGCGTCGAGCATGCCGTTGAAAAACGCCGGCAGCAGCCCGTAGTGCTCCTCGGCGAGGATCGCCGCCGGATCATCCACGCGGCCTGCCCGGGCGACAACGCTGTTCAGGAACAGCGCAAGAATCACCGCCGACGGCATTTCCGACCCGATGCCGCGGGCCAATTGCGCGCCCCTTTGCCGGGCGAGCGCCGCCGTCTCGGCAAACGTGCGCCCCCCCGCCGGATCAAATTTCCACTGGTTCTGGCCGTACGGTTCGAAATCCAGCGCGATGCCCTTCACCTTTCCCTCGCGGGCCAGCCCCGCGCAAAAGCGGAGCTTTTCTTCCAGCGCATCCCAGCCTTCGCCGTCGGTCCATTCGATCCGCTCGGGCGTCGCGTTGAAGAGGAGAAAATTGTGGCTGAACTTCGTGAAGCGGCAGGCCTTCAGGTCGCCGAGCGCGTCTTCGAACCATTCCTTGTTCCATCGCTGGCGGCTCCAACCCGCCTGCGTGCTGACGCTCTTGCCGTCGCCGGTCTTCGCTTCGACGCGGAAGACAACGCCATCGAACGGTCCCTCCTGTTCCATCGCGAGGTGCTCGGTACGGAGAAATGCCGTGTCGGGAATGTCCCAGCCGAGTTCGATGAACTTCTTGTCGGCCGCACGCGCGGAAAGCGCGCCGGCAAACAGGACTACGGCGCACAACGCGCCCGCTGCCAGCCTCCTTGGCGAGGACCATCCGCCCGCCGTGCGCTGCCGCGGGCCGGCGGACGCGCTGCGGCGCGCCGCCGCGGAAGACTCACTCCGTGTCGGCCTTGGATCGAATCGAGCACTCATTGTGTTGTCTCCCCGCGCATCGTGCGCGCACGACTGGTGGAATACGGGCGGCCGCCCGGCGTTGCGGGGCAACCGCCGCCGGCCGCACGCCGATCATACCCCCCTACGGCTCGGCGGTCCAGCTTGTGATTCCGAATGCCGGATTTGTTCCGGGAAAGCCCGGCGGGTTGATTTGCGGCGGTTCTTGCCGGCGAGGGCTTTCGTTTTGCTTCTGCCTTGGAGAAAATGGGAACCCCGCCGGCCGCGAGGATCAGCCCGCTGCCGGCGGGTCTACCGCGAGTGTGAATGCGGACGAGGTCCACCACCCACTTCCCAGGGAGAGCCACTTCATGAGGCTAACGATTGCTGCCTTTCTTCTGCTTCTAGCCGCTTCACCCCTCCGCGCCGGCAACTGGCCGCAGTGGCGCGGCCCCCATTTCAACGGCTCGGCCGACGAAACAAACCTGCCGGCCGCCTGGAGCACCACGGAGGGAGTCCTCTGGAGCGCGGACCTGGAGGGGCCCGCCGCCTCGACTCCGATCGTCTGGGAAGATCGCGTGTTTCTCTCCGGCACCGACGTTGCCCGGGATGTCCTGCAAGCGATCTGCTTCGATCGGGCCGGCGGCAGGCTGCTCTGGAAGCACGACGTGGCCAAGGGCATCCGCCGCGACTATCGCAGCACGTATGCCGCGCCATCGCCGGTGACGGACGGCCAGCGGGTAATCTTCTTCTTCAGCAGCGGCCAGCTCGTCTGTTACGACTTTTCGGGCGAGCGGCGCTGGGCACGAAACATCCAGGACGACTACGGCACGTTTGCCTTCAACTGGACGTTTGCCAGCAGCCCGACGCTCTACGGCGGCAAGCTCTACCTCCAGGTGTTGCAGCGCGACGTGCCCGTCGCCGGGCGCGGGTTTGCCGATCGGGAGAACGAGTCGTACCTGCTGGCCGTGGACCCGGCCAGCGGCAGGACCCTGTGGCGCGTGACCCGCCAGAGCGCCGCGGTGGCCGAATCGCGCGAGGCGTTCAGCACGCCAATCCCATTTGAACACGAGGGCCGCCGCGAGTTGCTCCTGGCCGGCGGCGACGCGATCACCGGCCATGATCCGGAGACGGGCAGAGAGCTCTGGCGCTGGGACAAGATGAACCCGGTGAAAATCTCCCACTGGCGGCTCGTGCCTTCGCCAGTCTCCGGCGGAGGCGTGGTGCTCTTGTGCGCGCCGAAAGGAAGCCCGATCTACGCCATCAAGGCCGGGCTGGCGGGGCTGTTGGGCGATGGCGATCTGGCATGGGAGAGCGGCAAAGTCCGCGAGCTCACCAGCGACGTTCCCACGCCGGCATTTTACGATGGCGACTTCTTCGTGCTCAGCGATCTCCGCAAGGCGCTCGCCCGCGTCGCGCCGGCCACCGGCGAGGCGAAGTGGATCACCCCGACGCCGGGCCGGGCCAAGTACGAAGCGTCGCCGCTGGCCGCCGACGGCAAGATCTACCTTGTCAATTTCGACGGCCAGGTCGACGTGATCGACGCCGCCAGCGGCGAAGTCCGCAATTCAATCCGCATGGATGAACCGGCCAGCGGCGAAGTCGTCCGCTCCTCGGTGGTCGCCTCGGACGGGCAACTGTTCATTCGCACAACGCGGCGGTTGTATTGCATCGGAGCGGAGGCAACGACGGGAGCCGTGCGCGGAAGCAGGCCGGGGAAGGGGTAGGTCACCTTGTGGGCGCAGAGCAACGCCCTTTCCAGCGCCGAGCGTGGAAAGGGCGTGCTGGTTGCTCGCGAGGCTCGGTGAATCCGCGCTGGCGGCGCCGCCGCGGGGGCCTCGGGTTAGTTAATTGTCGCGATTACAGCGCCCGGCGGCGCGCGGACTTAGTAGCGCCGTCCGCCACCGCCGCCACCACCGTACCCCCCGCGACCGCCGCCGCCACCGCCATAGCCGCCGCGGCCGCGCCCCCCGCCGCCGCCACGTCCGCCGCGGTCTTCCCTTGGCTTGGCCTCATTGACGGTCAGGGCTCGCCCGCCGACCTCTTGGCCGTTCAGGGCGTCGATCGCAGCTTGAGCTTCTTGATCGTTGGACATTTCCACAAAGCCGAAGCCCTTGGAACGGCCGGAATCCCGATCGACGATCACCTGTGCGGACTCCACGGTCCCGAACTCATCAAACAACCTTTGCAGGTCACTGTCGGTCGTGTCATACGACAAGTTGCCGACGTACAACTTCTTCGCCACGTTGGGCCTCCTAGAGAGAAAACGATGCGATACCAGCTTGGCCCACGACGGGCAGAGGTCGTCGCACGAAATGCAATTCATGATTTGTGACGGAGCGCGATGCAAAAAGCAAGGGGGCCGAGCCGGCTGGCGGAGCCTTTTCGCAGTTTCCGCCCCCCCCGGTTCGTCCCGCATGCTGACTAAAACCCCCTTTTTCCCAACGAATCCCCTTGGAAAGGCGCCGCGTCCTTGCCAGCGGTGCTGCGGGTTTGTCGAGGCGGGTGCATTGTAGCAGGCGTCGGGGCGTGCGACCAAGCCGGTGCTGAAAAGAATTGCCAGAAAAGCGCAAGAAAAAAAGGGGCCTTTCGGCCCCATAAGGATCTTCCCCGCGTACAATTCGTGCGGGCCGGCGGGGCGGGCCCTTCCTATCAGAGCGTTTAGCCGGAACTGGACGCCTGGGTCCGAGTCCGGGCACGCCGAGGGGGGGGAGAGACGCTCCATTCCTTCGTCAACGTTTCGAAGATCTCCGGCGATTCATAACGGATCACGTTCCTACCCTCCGGCATTGGGCCGATCAACCCGCGGAAGACCGGCAGGCCGCGCAGCTCGAGGTCCGTGCTGCAATCGTCGATCCCGATCTGCGTGTGGCGCTTGAGCAAGTCCTCTTGACTGTCATAATCGCGAATGCGAATCTCTCCATCGGCGCCCCGTGTCACGACTCGGAAGGTGTCTTTCTTCATGAAACGTCCTTGTGGAGAAGGATGCTTTTTTGACTGATCCCACCGCAGGTATCGTCGCGGAGCGCAGCGGGACGCAAACGAAATTTCTCGGCCCGACATAGCGGAACCATTCGCAAGATCCGGCACATCAAGCACTTTGGCCACGCCCGCTACGAACCGGCGGGCCGCCACGGCGACGAGGCGCAGTTGTTCCGGCTGTACGGATTGTCCCTATGCCCCCTTTGGCAACCATGGACCCCCATTCCCCCACCAAGGTCGTTTTCGAAGTACTGACCGTGCTGGCCGCCGGTCTCGTCTCGGGCGCTGTCTGCAAGCGGTTCGGGATTTCCATGCTGGTTGGATACCTGCTCAGCGGGGCCGCTCTCGGACTGGTGTTCTCCCACCTGGTTTACCAGCGGACCCACGAACTGGAGTACCTGGCGGAGGTGGGCGTGCTGCTGATGCTGTTCGCCATCGGGATCGAGTTTTCACTGGCCGAGCTGGTGCAGCTCTCTCGCCCTTTCTTTGTCGGCGGGCTGTCCCAGATGGCGCTTGTGGCCGCCCCGGTGGCGATCGTCGGCGTCGCCGCCGGCTTGACGTGGCAAGCGGCGCTGCTGGTCGGCATGGCAACGGCATTCAGCTCGACCGTGCTGGTTTTCAAGGCGCTCGAAGAATGGGGCCAGACGGCGACCTCTCACGGCCGGCGGGCGATGGCGATCTTGTTGTTCCAGGATGTTTCCATCGTGCCGCTGGTGCTGCTCATGCCGCTGTTGACCGGCCACCCGCAAGCCTCCGGCATCAAGGCGATTGCCACGCTGGCAATCAAGGGGATCGGCTTCTTGGGGGCGATTCCGCTCGGGAGGCAACTGGTCATCCGCTACGCGGCGCCCTGGCTTTCCCAAACGCGCAGCGTCGAGCTCTTGGTGCTGTTTTCGGTGGTCGTTCTCGGAAGTGCCGCCCTGATCGCCGACCGGCTTGGACTGCCTCCGATGGTTGGGGCTTTCGGGGCCGGGCTGATGCTCAACGGGAATCGCCTCACGCGGCAGATCAATTCCGTGCTGCTGCCCTTTCGCGAAACGTTTGCCGCGGTTTTTTTCGTGAGCCTCGGCACGTTGATTCGATTCGATGCCTTGCTTGCCATCCCCGCGCTCTGCGCGAGCGTGCTCGTCGCCACGGTGGCGCTGAAGGCCGCCGCCGCCACCGCCGCTCTCCGGCTGACCGGTCTCGGCTGGCGCGGGGCTTTCGCAACGGGCGTGGGACTGGCCCAGATCGGCGAGTTCGCCTTCATCCTCCTGCTTGCCGGACAGTCGCAGAGCGTGCTCCCCCCCAACGTCTACAACCTGATGATCTTCGTGGCCGTCATCACCCTGACGATTACCCCGCAGTTCCTGAACGTCGGCCTGCGGCTGGCTCAGCGGTACGCCGTGGTGGAGCACGAGTTGGCCATCCGCCCGATCTCCGACCCGGAGCGGATGCGCCGCGCGATGATCGTGGGAATTGGGCCGGTGGGGGCGCAGATCGCCTCGCAATTGGAAATCGAGGGCTATGATGTGTGCCTGGTCGATCTCAGCCCGGTCAATCTCCATCGGTTTGCCCAACAAGGGTTCCGCACCGTGGTCGGCGATGGCGCGGAACCCGCCGTGCTGGCTCGGGCCGACGCGGAGCACAGCAGCCTGATCACGGTGGCCGTGCCCGACGACGCCTCCGCACTGCGGATCGTCTCGGCGATCCGGCAGATCAACTCCACCGCGACGGTGCTCGTCCGCTGCCGATTCCAACTCAACGCTGCACGGTTGCGGAGCGCGGGGTCCACGGATGTCTTCAGCGAAGAGCGCGAGGTGGCCAGCCGGATCTCGAAGTGGCTGGCGGAGGTGATTCGCTGGTCTGAACCCCGTTGAACGAGGGATGGTGAAAACCGGAGGACGGACTGGTTGCCGGTCTTGTTCCAGCGAGCGAGAGACTGCGTAAACCGGTGTGTGTCGCGTCCCTGGGTGGAACCAGAATAGGAGCCTCGGGGCCGATGCCTGGCCAGAGCGCAAATTGGCCACCACACACGCCCCCATCCGGCTCGTCCGGGTGGAGCGCGAGGTTGATGGCTACCGCCGCCCAAAATGCCCATAGGCCAGTGCGCTGGCCCCCATCCGGCTCGTCCGGGTGGAGCGCAAGGTTGATGGCTACCGCCGCCCGCCGCCTTAGCTGGAAGTCCGAATCCCCGCGTTGCCTCTTGTCAGTCTGTCGCGAAAGGTGGTTTGCCAACTCGTCTTAGTGGTTGTCACCGACCGATAACATCCGACGGAATTCCGAAGCCGGGCCAATCGCGGTGAGAATCGGCGCGCTGGCTGGCGGTCGCTGCCGCGCGAACGCGTGTTAGCCGCCAACCTTGCGCTCCATCCGGACGAAGCCGGATGGGGGCGTTTTGGCTGGGCGCTGGCTGGCGGTCGCTGCCGAGCGAACGCGTGTTAGCCGCCAACCTTGCGCTCCATCCGGACGAAGCCGGATGGGGGCGTTTTGACTGGGCGCTGGCTGGCGGTCGCTGCCGAGCGAACGCGTGTTAGCCATCAACCTTGCGCTCCATCCGGACGAGCCGGATGGGGACGTTTGGCCGGATGGTGGAGGCGGCTGCGCGCTGGTGAGCGGCCAGTGTTGCATCTCCAATTCGATCCTGAAAGGTGCGCGCCACCGCACGGCACAACCATTTTCTTTGGAACAGAACCGGGAAACGCAACTGACAGGCGAACTTTTCACCACCCCCCGTTGAAGCAGGGGAAGCCAGCAGCTTTTCGGCAGAAGATTGCCGCCGTTGTCGGGAATTCGGGCCAAATGACTGCCATTGGCCGACTGCCAGCCGCGGGGCTGCGGGATGGGCCTGGACTGCGCGAAACGTCCGAAATTGGTCTTCGCGTGGGGCGGTATTTTTGTTCCATTATGCTTTTTTGCGAGCCCCCATAGGAGGTGGAATGATGGCTGGTACGGAGACAGTGAAACGTTCCTATCTTAGTCCGCTGCGGAAGCTGGTCCTGTTCTTCAAGGCGAGTCGGGACAGGTGGAAGGCGAAATATCACCAGTGCAAGAGGCGATTGAAGAAGGAGCAGAACCAGGTGCGTGCGGTCGAGCGGAGTCGCGCCGCTTGGCGGGAGAAGGCCAAGGAGGCGACTCGGCGGGTCAAGCAACTCGAGGGCGAGTTGGCCCAGGTGCAAAAAAATCGCCGCCAAGTGAGCTTGCAGCGGCCTTCGAGCAACGGCCGGCCGGACATCATCACCGTCTCGGGCTGATGCTCGCCTTTGTAAGGATGGCGTTGTCGGCCGTCGGCTACCGGGCGACGGCGCGGGCGCTGGAGATTGTGGGGCCGATGCTGCCCGGCGGCGGGTGTTCGGCCAACGGCGGGCAGGCTTGGCTGTTGCGATTGGGGCTGTACGAACTGACGCGGCCGAAGCCTGTGGTCGACGACTGGTTGATGATGATCGACCACACCATCCAAACGGGCGACGGCAAGTGCTTGGTTGTAGTGGGGATTCGGGTGTCGGACTGGGACCACAAGCGACGGACCGCCTTGGAGCAGGACCCCGCGGGGGAGTTTGCGCTGAAGCATGAGGACCTGTCGGTGTTTGCCATCGAGCACATGCCATCCTCCACTGCCGTGGCGGTGCATGAGCGGCTGGAGGCGATCTCGCAGCAAAGCGGCATCGTCCCGTGCGGCTTGTTGTGCGACCAAGGAGCCGACGTCCGCGGGGCCGCCCATCAGTTCGCCGAAGGCCACGGAGATACCCCGGCCGTGGTGCACGACATCGCTCATGGGGTGGCAAACGCTCTGAAACGGCAGCTCAACAAGAACCCCGCCTGGGAAGGGTTTCTGGCGGACGCCAACCGCTGCAAAACGGCGATCCGGCAAACGCCCTATGCATTTCTGATGCCGCCGGAACTGAAGAACAAGGCCCGCTGGATGAACCTCGAGCCGCTGATCGACTGGAGCCGCCGCGTGCGACACTTCCTCGAAGCCCCCCAGGAAGCGTTGGCCCGGGCGGGGGCGCCGCCGGACCTCGATAAGCTGGAGCAGAAGATGGGCTGGCTCAGGCAGCATGCCGCGTCGATCCAGGACTGGGCGACCATGCTGGAGGCAGCAGCCATCACGTTGAAATACGTCCGCAACCACGGCTACCATGACGGCGGACACGAAGCCCTGCGGCCCTTGCTGTGCGAATTTGACGAAGGCCCGGCCGCGGCCATGGTGGCGGAAACCCTGCAGTTCGTGCAGACCCAATGCGAAGCATGCGGCGGCCGCCGCATGCCCGGCTCGACCGAAGTCCTGGAGTCGCTTATCGGCAAAGGCAAACAACTCATGGGCCGCAACAAGAACGGCTACACCAAAAGTGTGCTGACGATGGCCAGCGCCGTGCTGGCGATCACCGCCGAGACGGTCCAGATCGCCTTCCAGCGGGTGAAAACCAAAGACGTCTGGCGCTGGGCCGAGCAAACCCTCGGCCTAAGCCTGCAATCGCAACGGCAACGAGCCATCCCCTTGCTCAACAAACCCCAAACGGAATAAAACCCGGATAAACCACCCTCGCAAAAACCACAAACTTTTGCGCAGTCCAGGATGGGCCTCCCTCTCTCCAGGCGTTTCAAAGCCGCTTCAACAAGGAGCACAAAATGCACGAAATGGAGAGTTTGGACAGCCTCCACAAGATCAAAAAATTGCCCAACGCGGCACCCCCTCCGTGGGGCCGAGGCGGCACTCTCCCGGTAGGCGGCTGCCCAAGTTCTTGCCCGATCTGGACCGGTGGCTGATTTTTCTGGGTGGCCAACGACCGTTCTGCTGCCGATAGGGAGTGTTGGGCCGGCACTTCCTCGCTGGCAGACGGAGTGGGCCATCCCCCGCCATTCTGCCGTTTCCAAATGCGTGGGCAAGACAAGTCAGTTTTTGCGCAAGCCAGGAGGCGCTCGCGATGCGCAGTCTTGTTTCTTTTCTACTCTCCGCGATGGGGCTCTGCTTATTGCTCGGCGGCGCCGCCGCTCAAGACGCTGGGACGACGCTGTTGCCCCCGGCCGATTCGGGCGCGATCGCGCCCCCTGCCGGTTCCCCGCTCGGCGCCCTGCCGCTCGCGCCAGAGCCGGCCGATCCGGCTCCGCTGCCGCCCCCTGCCGGCGACCTGCAACCGCCTGCCGCCACGCCCAATTGGACATGGCAACGCCAGACGCAGAACCAGCAGGGCTCCGTGACGAACTTGCACGAGCGGGTGGAAAACCAGGGTGACGGCTCCTTTCGCTATCAGCACTCGGTCTCTCGGCCGAATGGCAGCCACACCCAGTTGCGCGAGTACCAGCAGACCGAAGACGGCTACTCCCTCCTCCACCAGCAACGTTTCTACCAGCCCGACGGCACGGTGCTCCGCGAACATGCCGTGTCGGTCACCGGGACCGATCCTTACAACTACCAGAGGCAGATGACCCATACCTTCCGTGACGGCCGCACGATGGAAAAGACCATCACCCGATCGTACGACGGGGAAACCGGCACGATCTCGCAGACGTTCAACGGACCCAATGGCCAGGTCCGCCAACTCCAGCGCCCCTGGACTCCGGATGACCCGTCACCAGCCGGCCAGGGCCTCTTGGCTTCCGACCCGCTCCCGACGCCGCAACAGGCCGGGCTTCCGACCCGCGAGCAACTTGCCAGGTCGCCGGCCGCCAGCGCGGACGAGGGCGGTTTCTGGAGCCGATTGAACCCATTCAAGAAGGGGCACGCGAAGCAGACTGCCAACTCCCCAACTCCGAAACGCTCGGGATTCACCGTCGGATCGATTGGCCGCTCCCAAGGCGCCGCCACGGCGCCGGGCCAGATCCGGAAAACCGCTGGCGAGAGCCCCACGCACGCGAGCCAATTGGCCACCAAAACCAGGCAAACCGGACCGCCAGCGCACGCGATGGGCGCCGCTCGGGGAAATGCGGGCAAGAACCGGTAGGCGCAGCGTGAACAAGAACCTCTTGGCGATCTTGATCGTTCCGGTCGTCGCCTGGGCCGCGGCTCTTCCCGCTGGCGGTCAAGGCCCGCCGGACTCAGGATCGTATTTCGAGCCGGCAGGGGATTGGGAAACCCGCCGCCCGGGCGAGCCGGACTCAAGCCGACCGGCAGCCGGCGTGGTTCCCGCGGCCTGGGATGAATCGTCGTGGTTGATCGATCGCGATCAGGCCGGGACGGCGAACGAAGATCGGCCCGGCGTTGTCCGCCGGCTTCTCAACACGGCTCGCGGGCGGGTTCTTATCGAAGGCGGATACGCCTACGTGACCGACTCGGCCGGGCCCTATCGCGCCAGCGAGCACGTTGTGCCGGACCTGTTGCTCCGCGTGGGAGTGACCGAGCGGCTCGAGGTCCGCGTCGGCTGGCCCGGCGTGTCGATAATCGACGAGCGGGGGCCGCTGGGCCATTCGAGCGATACGCGCACGCTCGACCCGAACGTCGGCTTGATGTGGGACTTGTTCGCGCAGGACGGCTGGGTGCCGCAGACGGCCGTGCTGGCATCGTTGCCGATCACGCTCGCCGGCGACCAATTCTCCATGAACAGCATCCAGCCGCTGAGCGGTCTTCTGTACCAGTGGCGGCTAACCGACGCCCTCACGCTCGGCGGCGAGTCGAGCGTGGCCTTTTTCCGCGACCAGGGCGACCATTATTTCCAATGGCAACAGGCCGCCGACCTCGACTATCTGTTGACCGACCGGGTGGGAGCGTTTGCCCAGTGGCAAATACTTGCCGACGACGGCTCCGAGCTGGACCTCACCCGGCAGATGCTCAGCGTCGGGCTGAGCTGGTTGTGCACAGACCGGCTCCAGATCACCTGGCGGATCGGGGCGGGGCTGAACGACGCGGCGCCGGACCTGCTGACCGACGTCCGCTTCGGGTACTTGTTTTAAGGCCGGCCTCTCTGCTTGAGACGGGTTCTTGTCTTGATCCCCCGGACCATGCGGGATCGAGTCCATCGGATCGGCGCGCCGACTGGCAGCCCGCAAGTTGCCGCGTTAATATGGTCAGACTGTTGCCGTTCTGGGCGTGCCTGACGCTGTCCAAATCGGATATCCGGTCGCCATCCCCGGCATCACGAAACTCGTCTGAGGGTCTTCCGCGCTCCTCCGGTGCGTCGGCCTCGGCTGATTCGCCGCACCAACTGAAGTCAGCAGCCCGTCGGCCAGCCGCCCGCACTGCACTGGCCACCGGCTGGCGAGGGCAAGAGATGAAAGCGAAATTCGTGCAGTCCGCCGTGTTGCTGGTTCTGGCCGCCTCGCCGCTCTCGGCGGCGGAGTTCCGGCCGGTTGCCGTGTGG
>JAMOAF010000008.1 GCA_023621895.1 Planctomycetota bacterium | reverse complement strand
ACGCCGACGGCAGCGTGAGCTATTCGCCCGACCAGGCGAATAACGTCAGCGGCTCGTACAGCGACAGGGGCACCGGCTATTGGAAACGGTCGGACTGGTGGAGCCCCTCTTCCGATTTTCAAGCGCCGCGCGACACCTGGAAAGAAAGGGGAAGTTATTTCGTGAGCGTTGCTACGCTCGGCTGATCGAACTGATCCGGTTCTTTGCGAACTGGCGGTCTCCGCGACCGGGACGACGTCGTCGGCTTCGCCCACCACGGGCAGCAGCGGGACTCCAGCGTGGGCCTGGGGCTCCAGGTTGTCGACCGGATTGCCGCGGTACTCGGCGAGTCGCTCCTCGGTCAATCCGTAGCTCTTCAGCCAGGCGGCGAAGAACCTCGCCGTGCTTTCGCTTGTGACCTTGCGTCTGGCCCAACTGCGAATAATCGCGGACACGATCAGGGGGGCACGATGGGATCGTGTCCCCCGGTTTCCCAGTTGCTCGCCTCCGGCATGTTCACCAGGGCCAGCGATGTCGCGACGGCGTAGTTGCACGTGCAGTGGCGCATGGCGTGCGGCGCGCTGAGGATTCCGCCGGCCGGGATCAAGTTATTGGTACAGCCGCTGCGAATGCCGCGGAAATACAGGTGCCCGCCGCCGGCCAGATCGTAGCACGAGAGATGAGCGTCTCGCACCGTAATCAAGCAGGGGCTTCCCAAGGCGCGTCCGCAGCCTCGCAGCTGGCTGTTCATGCCTTTCCACATTCGCGCGCGACGTTCGCCGGTCACCAGGTCGACCACTTCGCCGGCGTGCGTAACCAGGCAGTCGGACAAGACGATCGGCGGTGACGCGCTGGTGTACGCGTTGGGTGGATCCTTGCACGACAACTCTTGGGCCCACAGCTGCTTTCCTGTGGCGCCCTGGTAGGCCGCGGCCGTGCTGTCGTTGCGCGTGAACAGCAGCACGCCGCTCGCTTCGCACCACGCCAGTTGCGGGCTCACCAGCGAAGGCAAGTCCGGCGGCTTCGGAGGCTCGGTCACGGCGGGAGTTGCGGCCGTCGTCTGCCAGACGACTTTGCCGCTGCCGGCGTCGAGCGCGCTGATCGTGCCCTCTAATCGACGCAATAGACGGTGTTCTTCCCAACGGCGAAGCTGATGCCGTCCCGCTCGGCGTCGAAATGCCAGCGCAACCGCCCGCTCGTGCGATCGACGCACACGAGCTGCTTGTCAGCGACGCCGATCAGCGCATCGCCCGCCACGCGGATTTCCTCCCAGCCGCCAGGGGTTTTGTCCAGCGATGCGGGGACGGCAATGGTGCCCAGCAATTCGCCCTTGGCCGGATCGAGCCGAAGGCAGACGCCGCCGGAGATGGCATACAGCTCGCCGTCGGCGGCGAGGAACTGCCCGGCCCGCCCGAGCGGACGCTTCCATAAATGTCGCCCGGTGTAGATGTCGGCAGCGTACAACTCGCTGCCTACCTGCAAGAACATCCGTCCGGCGGCGATTCGAGGAACGGGACCATTGAAAGGGGGCAGCACGCGGTCGATCTCACCGCCGAACCACAAGACGCCGAACGGCGGCCTGGCGGCCCGGTCCTGAGAGGCGAAGGTGTGAGCGGCATCGCCGCTCTCGTGCTGCCAGTCAGCGGCGTCCGGCAAGGCCCCTTCGCGCAGCAGCCACGTCAGGTTTGCGCGGCGCGCGAGTTCGGAGACCGGCAGGCAAGCAGCCCCGCCATACGGCCGCAGCAAAGCGAACAGCCGTTCGACCATCGCCGCTTGTTCGTCGAAGCCGCTGCCTTCGAGGTCCTCGGAGACCACGAGGCTCGAGGCCGCCACGCGGGCGGCGTCGGAATCGATGACGATGATCTGCAACTCCGATTGACGCGCCAATTCCTCCACCAGCCGGCCACTGCCAAGACCCAACGCCAGGCAATAGCCCTCGCGGACTCCGGCCTGTTCAAGAATTTCCCGTGCACGCGTGGTCCACGTGTCGGCTGGGGGAGCCACGTCGATCGGTCGGGCGGGGTGATTTCTGGAAAGAGCGGGGGTCTCGCCGAAACAGCACAGCGTTCCCTCCGCGGTAACCACCAGCAATTTACCGCCGCCAGCCAGCATCCGCGCCGGCGTTCCCGCAATACTCGCCCGCCAGCCGATGCGCGGCTGGCCGCCGGCCGCGGGAAGGTCCACGGCGGCAACGGTTCCTGGTGCTCCCGCGTACAGTCGCGATCCGGCCTTGATATGGACTTTGAGATCGGAGGGCAACGTCCAG
>JAMOAF010000781.1 GCA_023621895.1 Planctomycetota bacterium | reverse complement strand
CCGCCTCGCCGCGGTCGATGCCGCCCGGATGGCCGCGCACCTGTTCTACCTCTCAAGCGATCCGCTCCCCTACCGCAAGCTGAACTTCACGCTGCCGGGCCACGAAAAGTGCACGTTATACGAAGCAGACGACTTCCTGGCCGGCAAGCTGGAGGGCTGGGGATATCAAGTTCAGCGGGAAGGCGTGAAGGTGCAGGCATACCGCCGCGACAAGAGCAAACCCAAGCAGCACCAGTACTCGCGGCCGATGCCCGAGGATCCCTGGTACACGGCCTACAATCTCTATGCCGAGAAGAAGGGCCGCTCGCGACCCGGTGAGATCATCGTCGTCCTCGGCCACAAAGATTCGCAAAGCTGGATCGATTCGCCCGGGGCCAACGACAATGCGATCGGCACGGTCGGCGTCTTGGAAACCGCCCGGGTCCTTGCCGAGTATCCGTCCGAGCGTACGATCCGCTTCCTGCTCTGCAACGAAGAGCACACGCCATGGACCAGCGGCACGGCGGCTCAGAACGCCAAGGCGCGCGGCGATCAGATCATCGCCGTTTTCAATCTCGACGGGATTGGCGTCAAGTCGCCGGAAGAGACGGCCGCCGGCAAGCAGACTCTTGTGACCGCCTACACGGAGCCCGCCGGCGAGCGGCTCGCCCAGTTGATGGGCGCGGTCAATGACCGCTTTGGGATCGGCCTTGCGCACCGGATCGCCAAGAGGCCGGGGCCCGGCGACGACGACGGCTCGTTCGTCAAGGCCGGCTATCCGGCGTCGGTGATCAATATTGGCTCTTGGCCCTACGCCGACCCCAACTATCACGGCGAGGGCGATATTCCTGAACGGACCGACATCCCCAATGCGGCCAAGACCGTGAAGGCCACAATCGCGGCGGTGATCACGCTCGATCAGGGGCGGTGAGAGAGAAACCGGGAGAGCACCTGCTTGCTTCCTGAAAACGGCGGTGGCCTTGCCAGTCGCCTCGGCCTTGATCTGCTTTGCATCACCAGGCGAGTCATTCAACCAACCCGCCCAGACTTCGGATGGGTCCAAACAACAAAGGAGGCGCGTGTTATGAAATGTGTGCATCTTGCTGCGTCATGCGTGCTGTTGAGTCCGCCTCGCCGCGGTCGATGCCGCCCGGATGGCCGCGCACCTGTTCTACCTCTCAAGCGATCCGCTCCCCTACCGCAAGCTGAACTTCACGCTGCCGGGCCACGAAAAGTGCACCTTGTACGAAGCAGACGATTTTCTGGCCGGCAAGTTGGAGGGCTGGGGATATCAAGTTCAGCGGGAAGGCGTGAAGGTGCAGGCATACCGCCGCGACAAGAGCAAGCCGAAGGCGCACCAGTACTCGCGGCCGATGCCCGAGGATCCCTGGTATACGGCCTACAATGTGTATGCCGAGAAGAAGGGCCGCTCGCAACCCGGCGAGATCATCGTCGTCCTCGGCCACAAGGATTCGCAAAGCTGGATCGATTCGCCCGGGGCCAACGACAATGCGATCGGCACGGTCGGCGTCCTGGAAATCGCCCGAGTCCTTGCCGAGTATCCGTCCGAGCGCACGATCCGCTACCTGTTCTGCAACGAAGAGCACACGCCATGGACCAGCGTCACGGCGGCTCAGAACGCCAAGTCGCGCGGCGATAAGATCATCGCGGTGTTCAGTCTCGACGCGATTAGCGGCAAGCCGGCGGAGGAGACGGCCGCCGGCAAGCAACCCCTTGTAACCGCCTACACGGAGCCCGCCGGCGGGCGGCTCGCCCAGTTGATGGGCGCGGTTAACGACCGCTTTGGGATCGGGCTTGAGCACCGGATCGCCAAGATGCCGGGGCCCGGTGGCGACGACGGCTCGTTCGTCAAGGCCGGCTATACGGCGTCGGTCACCAATATCGGCTCTTTCCCCTACGCCGACCCCAACTATCACAGCGAGGGCGATATCCCGGAACGGACCGACATCCCCAATGCAGCCAAGACCGTGAAGGCTACAATCGCGGCGGTGATGACGCTCGATCAGGGCCGGTGAGAGAGAAGCCGGGAGAGCGCCTGCTTGCTTCCTGAAAACGACGGTGGCCCTGCTAAATCGACCTGCGTGATTCGTGGAAAAAGCGGCTGTTATTCAAATAGCCGCGTGCGCCTTGCCCCGCGCTTGGTTACGTACGGGTTGTGCCGCAGCGCAGGCACGCCGCGGGGCAAGATTTCCCTTGCCAGGCGGCCTGGTGTATAACGGAGGCCATGCGCCGGCGGCGAGGAGTCGGCAACAAGCGAAATCTCGAACCGAGGGAGGCTGGAGGATGGCTAGCGAGGATCGCGATGATCGATCTGCACAAGAAGGGACAAGGCGATTCCGCCTGATCGCGCTTGAGAGACTTCTGGGGCTGGTGCTCGCGCTGGTTGCCTCGGCAAGCGCCGCTGCCCGTGCGGGCGATTGGCCCACGTATCGGCACGACGTCGCCCGCAGCGGAGTCACGCCGGAGGAGATTCGGCCGCCGCTGAGCGAGTGCTGGGTCTTCCAGCCGGCCCACCCGCCGGAACCGGCCTGGGGACACCCCAACCCGCGGCCGGTCAGCGGCTGGTACGGCGCGAACGAGTTGCCCAGGGTTCACTTTGACGATGCCTTCCACGTCGCCGCCGCCGCCGGCTCGGTCTACTTCGGCTCGTCGGCCGACGGGAAGGTGTACGCGCTGGACGCGGCGACGGGCAAGGAGCGATGGAGCGCGCGGACCGGCGGTCCGGTCCGGTTGGCGCCCACCGTGTGGCGCGACAAGGTGTATGTCGGGTCCGACGACGGTTTTGTCTATTGCCTGCGAGCCAGCGACGGAAAGGAGCAGTGGAAGTTCCGCGCGGCGCTCGACGAGCGCAAGCTGCTGGGCAGCGGGAAGATGATCTCGCTGTGGCCGATCCGCACCGGCGTGCTCGTCGACGAAGGCGTCGCCTATTTCGGCGCCGGGATCTTTCCGGCCGAGGGCGTGGCGATGTATGCGGTCGGCGCGGATGACGGAAAACTGATCTGGCGCAACGACACGTGCGGCGAGGCGCCCCAGAGCCGGATTTCGCCGCAGGGTTATCTGCTCGCCTCGGCCGACCGGCTGTTCGCGCCGCTGGCGCGGGTCTCACCGGCCGCCTTCGATCGCAAGGACGGCCGCCTGCTGTACGAAGCCTACATCGAGCACATCATCGGCGGCACCAGCGCCACACTCTCGGGCTCGCAGCTTTTCACCGGGACCGAAGAGCTGATCGGCTACGACGAGGCGTCGCACCGCTCGCAATCCGCCTGGTTTTGGGGGCATCGGCTGGTCGTGACCCCCGAGGCGTTCTACGTGGCGACGGGGCGCGAATTGTTCGCCGTAAACCGTGCGACCTATGGGGCCGCCAGCCTGCGCCGCAAGGGACTGCTCGACCGCAAGCGCGCCTTCACCCGGGACCTCCAGGCGGCCCGCCAAGGGCCGGAAGCGCGACGCCAGCAGCTTCAAGCCGAGATGGACGCCCTGAACGGGCAACTCGGCCAGGCCGAGCGGGAGATAGCCAGCGGCCAGGTGTGGCGGGTCCCCTGCGATTGCGACGATTCGCTCGTTCTGGCGGGCAACGTCGTTTTCGCCGGCGGCGAGGGAAGCGTCGTCGCCTTCGACGCGGCGTCGGGCGACTCGCCCTGGTCGGCCAAGGTCGGCGGCAAGGCCCGCGGACTGGCGATTGCCGAGAGCCGGTTGTTTGTCAGCTCCGATACGGGCGCGATCCACTGCTTTGGCCCCGAGGGCGCGAAGGCCGTCGGGGCGGTCGCGCAGACGACTGTCGCGTCGCCTTTCCCCCGGGATGAGATGACCCCGGTGTTCGAAGCGGCCGCCGAGCGGATCGTCCGCGAGACGGGGATCAAGCGCGGCTACTGCCTGGTGCTCGGTTGCGGCACAGGCCGGCTGGCACTGGAACTGGCCAGGCGGACGGAACTGACGATCTGCGGCGCCGATCCCGACGGTGCGAAGGTCGAGGCCGCGCGCCAGGCGCTCGACGCCGCCGGACTCTACGGCGCCCGCGTGCACCTCGAGCAGGCCGATCTGGCGAACCTGCCGTTTTCCGACTATTTCGCCAATCTCGTCGTCTCCGAGGAGGCAATTGTCTCGGGGCAAATGCCCGGCGATGCCAAGGAGGCCTTCCGGATACTCAAACCGCTTGGCGGCACGATCTTGATCGGCCAGCCCGCCGCGGCCGCCGGCCGGGCCGAGCGCCTCGAAGCGAAAGCGATCAACCAGTGGTTGGCCAAGGGAGGTCTCGACGGCGGGCGGATCGCTGAGCAGGACGGAACGTGGCTCGAGCTGCGCCGCGGTCCGCTGCCCGGCGCGGGGAGCTGGACCCACCAGTACGCCAATCCGGGCAACACGACTTGCAGCGACGACCAGCTTGTCCGCTGCCCGCTCGGGTTGTTGTGGTTCGGCGGACCCGGTCCGGCCCAGATGGCCGAGCGCCACCGCCGCGCGGCCGCCCCGCTGGCCACCGGCGGGCGGGTCTTCATCCTCGGCGAAGGTTCGGCCAGCCAGATCGGCGCCGGCGACAACGCGGTGATGGCCTACGACGCCTACAACGGCCTCAAGCTCTGGGAGCGAAAAATCCGCGGCGCGCTCCGCGTCAGCGTGACCCACGACGCGGGCAACTCGGCGGTCAACGCCGACAGCCTGTTCATCGCCGTCGGCGACCAGTGCCTGCGGCTGGACGCCGCCACCGGGGAGACGAGGATGACCTGCAAGCTGCCGCCCGCGACCGATGGCAAAGCCCGCCTCTGGGGCTACGTCGGTGTCGTGGGCGACCTGCTCTACGGTTCCCGCACCGCGCAGGGCCGCACGGCCGACTGCGTCTTCGCGCTCGACCTGGCCGACGGGCGGCTGCGCTGGAAGCATGAAGGCAAGAGCATCGCCCAGGGGGCGATCGCGCTGGGCGATGGTCGTGTTTTCCTCGCCGACGCCGGCGTGACCGACCAAGAGCGGCGCGAGACGCTGGCCGAGCGGCTCAAGCAGCGCCGCCGCTCGGGCACCGCGGAGAGCGGCGATGCGTCGGTGTATCGGGTCGTCGCCCTCGACGCCCTCAGCGGACGCCCTGAGTGGGAGAAGACGGTCGAGGTGACCGGCGCCGTCGGCGGCGCGAATTGGTGTTCGCTGGGCGCGATCTACGACCGCAACGTCCTGCTCCTGTTCGGGGTGTTTCTCGACGGCCACTACTGGAAACAGTTCTTTGCCGGCGAGTTCGACAAGCGCCGGGTCGTGGCCCTGTCGGGCGAGGACGGCGGCCTGCTTTGGGAGAAACCGATCGGCTACCGCGTGCGCCCGTTGGTGATCGGCGACACGCTGCACGCCGAACCGTGGGCTTACGACCTGCATACCGGCGAGCAGCAGACGCGCATCCACCCGGTGACTGGGCAAGAGGAGGCCTGGCAGTTCGCCCGGCCGGGCCACCACTGCGGCTGCCCGGCCGCCTCGCCCCACACGATGCTCTTCCGCTCCTACACGCTGGGGTGGTACGACCTGGAGGGGGACTACGGCACGCAGCACTTCGGCTCCCAGCGCCCCGGCTGCTGGATCAATTTCATTCCCGCCAACGGCCTGCTGATGGTGCCCGAGGCCAGCTCGGGCTGCTTGTGCCCGTTCCCCAATGTCTGCACGCTGGTCTTCAAGAGCAGCCCGGAGAACAAGCAGTGGGCCTACTTCAGCCAGCCCGGCCCGATGACGCCCGTCAAGCGCCTGGGGCTCGCTTTCGGCGCTCCCGGCGACCGCAAAGACAGTTCCGGAGCGCTCTGGCTCGGATACCCGAGGCCCGCCGGCTCGCTTGTGCTCCGGTTCGATGCCGGCGTGGACTTTTACCCGGGCGGCGGCTACACGCATCGCAACCCGGCCTCGACGCCGATCGCCGGCGCCGAGGACCCGTGGCTGCTGGCCTCGGCGGCCCGCGGCCTTCGCCAATGCGTGCTTCCGCTGCTGGAGGAAGGCGACGGCACGGCGGAGTACCGCGTGCGTCTCGCCTTCGCCGACCCCGACAACAACCAGCCGGGGGCGCGCGTGTTTGACGTCAAGCTCCAGGGCAAGGTGGTGCTCGACGACTTCGATATCGTCGAAGCCGGCGGCGGCGGCGATCGAGCCGTCTTCAAGGAGTTCGGCGGAATCGAGGTCCGTGACAAACTGGTGATCGAACTGGCGCCGAAAGGCAGCGGAACCGCGCCCGAGCAGGCCCCGATCTTGCAGGCGATCGAAGTCGTCCGCGAGCGGGTCACCAGCCTTGGCTCGACCGTGCCCGACTTCGTCCTCAGCACGCTCGCGTCCGAGGCAAGCGGCGAGTTGCGCCTGGCCAACCTGCGGGAGACCCCGTTTGAAGGCACGGTCGAAATAACCGCCCCGGAGGGCTTCGCCGTCGAACCCAAGCAGGCGAAGGTGAGCCTGGCCGCCGGCGGGCGAACGGCGATCGCGCTGGCGGTCGCGCTGCGCGGAGAGGTGGCTGCCGGAAAGTACGAGCTTCCGATCAAGTTGGTCGCGGCCGACGGCTCGGTCGAACTGGGGCGGTCCGCCAGCCTGGAACACCTCGGCCGCCGCGTGCGCATCGTCCTTACGCCCAGCGAAGACGCGTTCGTCAGCCAGCGATACCCGAACAGGAACCAGGGAACCGGCACGACGCTGCTGGTAGACGGAGGCGACGCGAAGATGGGCGACAGCGACCACAGCCTAGCGCTGCTGAAGTTCCGACTCGACGTGCCCGGCAAGCCGATCGAGGCGCGGCTCCGGATTCACAATGCGGGGAATCCGACCGGCGACTCGGGACGCGTTTGCCTGGCCGACGGCGCCTGGACCGAAACGGGCGTGACATATGCGACGCGGCCCAAGGCGTCGAAGGAATTGGCCCGATTGGGCCCGGTGAGCGAGAACCAGGCGGTCGAGGTCCCGATCAAGGCCGACTTGAGCGGGAAGACCGAGTTGACCCTGATCATCGATCCGACCAGCACCGACGGGGTGGACTACCTGTCGCGCGAAAGCGCCAAGCCGCCCGAACTGACGGTCGAATACGAGCCGGACGGCGCGTCTGGCGGGCGGCCCGCTCGGTGAAGTGGAATGCAGGATGATCTTGTGACAGAAGACCTCTGGCCTTCCGGTGTTTTCTCTGGATAAGGAATTGCCCATGAACACGCAGCTTTGTGTTACCCGCCGCGATCTTCTCCGCACCAGTGGCGGCGCGCTGGTCGGCCTCGTGCTGGCCG
>JAMOAF010000955.1 GCA_023621895.1 Planctomycetota bacterium | reverse complement strand
ATTCCGCAGAAAATCAAGAGCACGGCCCAAAAATCCGGACAGGGCTCAAAATCCAATGGTCGAAATCCAAGGTCCAAGGTTCAAGGTCCAAGGTTCAAGGTCCAAGGTCGGCGCTCCCGATTAACGGACCAGTCTTGCCCACTCGTGGCCATTGAGCCTCGCGCCTTGTCAAAACTTGCCGCGTTCTTCTCATGTCTATCACCCTCAATCTGGTGGGGTCGTTCTTGCGGCAATAATCGGCGGAGAGTCCCCATAGGCCCCGACTGCCTGAGGGGTTCAGCCTGAGTGAGCCCATCGCGTTACCCAATCGGGGGGAATTTGCCGACTTTGCTTGACTTTCCGCCGATCGATCGAAATACTAAGCACAATAGGCGTCTCCGAACCACCTCCGGGTGGATGTCGTAATCGGTGCCTGGATTTCGACTCATCAAAATATCATCTTCATGAAGACTCGCGCTGCTCGCATTGAATGGCGCGGCGCGAGTTGCGACGGAGCGAAAAGCAGTTGCTGTCCGTGGCTGTCACGGAAGCCGGAAACGGCATGGCTGGAGGCGACTTTTGCAGTCGAGCCTTGGCCGTTTCAATCTACCGCCCGCGCAGCGGTTCCGCTGGCTGGGGCGGGTGTGCGTTACGGGAAGGAGTCGTGTTGTGCCCAAGTCCGTGTTGGAGGCGATCAAATTAGGCCTGTGGGATTTTGAGCCCGCGGACGTGCCGGCGGCGGAGTACGATCGGACGGACGCGATGCCCGGCACAAAAGCCAAGTTGGCGGTTCTGGCGGCACGAGTTCGCAGCGGACTGCCGCTATGGCATCCCGACGACCGCCACGAGGTGGATGAACCTACCTTCGCCGGTCAGGCTTTTCCGCCAAGAAAGCCTCGCTGAACGGCAACCGGTTAAACAGACTCGGCGCCGACTTGTCTTGCGCGAAGCACGGAGCGATCCTTTCCCGGCACGGCCCTTGGGGCCAAGTGCCCGGGAGGATTGACGGAACCGTGAGAAAATGCCACGCTACCAGTACATCCGGCGGGCAGGCCCCGTTTGGCTGGTTTGCGCTCTGAACGGGTATCGGCGGTGTCGCCGCGCGAGTCCTCCCGCTGACTGGCCGGGCAGTTGCGGCGGCCTTTTCGTTCTCCCTCGCGCTTGTTTCTACTGAAAACGAGAGGATCCTAACCATGATGTGGACCGTCGCGATGGTTGCCGGAGTCCTCCTGGGGCAAGTTCCGGCTTCGGCGCCTGGCCGACCGGCGGCGGAGTTGGGCGGCTACTGGGGAGGAATCGCCCCTGCGGCACAACCGGCCGCGGGAGCCGCAAGCCAAGCGGACCAGGTCCCTGCCCCGGCGGCGGGCGGCGGTTTTCCGCCCCAACCTCCAGCGGCTGGTTCGCTCCCGGTCTCCCCGGCGCTGGACGGCGCGCAGCCGGCGATTCCAACCTCGGGCCAGAATCCACCGAAAAGCGGCGCGGCGGCCGATCCGATGTCGAACTTCGGCAACCCGCTACAGCGAATTATGAGCATCACCGACCCGAAGAACCTCGGCCGTGCGGGCGGGCAGGGCGCGGCGGGAGCAGGCGAAGCGGCCAGCCCCGGCGCCCCAAGCGAGGGCTGGGCGCCCTCGGGGACCATCCCCCCACAAGGCGGCTACCCGCAAGGCCCGCCGCCGGCGCCAGCGGAAGCGGCCGGCGCGGCGGCCCCGGTTGCCAGGCAGACGGCCGGCGAGTTGCTCCAACGGGTCCTCTCGCTGCCGGCTGGAACAGGGGTGAAAGGGCGCGGCGTGTCGCTGCTGGATGTCTTGGGAACCGTCAACGAACGGGCAAGGCGCCAACAGATCGCCCACGCCTATTGGCGGTTGGCTCAAGCGCTGGGGGAATACCGGCTCTGCGCGGAGCAAGTCGAACAGTTCCAGACGCTCCGCGTGGGCATCGTCGACTCCTCTCTGCTGCATTCAGCGCAACAGACGTCGCGCAGCGCGCTTGTCGGCGCGGAACTCGCCCTCGTCCAAGCGCAGCACTACCTGGCGGAAGCGGCCGGGCTGGATACGGGCGCCGAATTGCCCCTCCCCTCGGATCGGCCTCATATCGGCACCTACTCAACCAACTTCGAGCGGATTTTCGCCGAGCAGTCGCCGCCCGCCGGCACGCGGCTGATCCACCGTACGCTGCCGCTGCAATTCCAGGCGATGGGAGTCCGCCTGGAGGCCGTCCATGCCGCCCAGGAGGCGCTCCAGACGGTCAACAAGGCCTATCTCGCCGGCCAGGTTGATGTCGGCCAATTGTTCGCCGCGATGCGAAGCGTGGCGGATCAGAAGCGAGCATGGCTGGCTTCGGTTTGCCAGTACAACCACGCGATCGCCGATTATGCGCTGGCGGTGGTCGGTTCGGAGACGGCCGGTCGCGAACTGGTCTCCGTGCTCATCAAGTTGCCCGCCGCGGAGCCGAAACGGCCCAAGGCTAGCGACGGGGCGGTTTACCCGAAGTCTTCAACCGGGGTGGAACAGGCCGACTACGAGACTCCCGCCCCTGCGGCGCCAGCGGCAAGCGCCGAGGAGCCCAAACGGCCGACGTTGGCGCCAGCGCGTGACGAGCTCACCGAGGCGCCTCCTTCACCATGGGCCCCTGCCCCCAAGAATCTCGGTGACAGCCAGAGTTCGACCCGGAGCGAATTGCCGGCGGAGGAGAAACCGGCCGCCGCGCCCGCCGAGCCGCCGCCCGCCTCGCCGGTCGTCCCGGCATTGCATGACGAGCCCGCCGAGACTCCGCAGATCCGTGTGCCGCCGCCCGATCGGACGTCTTCGATTCAGGAGCGACCCCTGGTCTCGGTGGAGGCGGCAGACCTCCCGTCCGGCCAGCGGACGGTCTATATGCCGCCCGCGCAAGCGGCAGGCGCCCCTGGGCGGCAGTATCCATCCCTCGACGGCCTTGACGAGGCAGTCCAGGCAAAGCGACTGGCCCTCCAGTTGCACGCAGTCGACGACAACGGCCCGGAGGGCAAGCCCGTCGGCTTGGAAGCATGTTTGAAGGGTCTGTCCGCCCGGCAACGCCAGCCCGTGCTGGAGGCCTACTGGGTCGCCGCCATGCGGCTCGCGGAACATCGCGTCTACCGGCGGCACATTCAACTTCTGGACGACCTCGTGCAGGTGGTGGCCTTGGGCGACGCGGGCACGCCGGAGGCGATCGCCATGCTCAAGGCAGCGCGGTTGGCCGCGGATGCCGACTTGCTGGAGGCCGAAGTGCGACTGACGGCGGCGCAATTCGACCTGACGCAGCGCGCCGCCAGGCCGCTCGAGGGCCCTTGGCTATTGCCGACGACTCCGCCCCATGCCGGGCCTTACCAGATGCGGCTCGAATTGCAGGACCGCCGGTTGGCCGAATCGTGGGCAATGAGGCGCCTGGCGGCAACCATTCCCGCGCTCAGCGAAGACCTCGGCCGCCGCGCCCGGTCGATCGTCGAAAGCGATCGCCGCCGCGTCGAAACCACCGCCGCCTATCGAAGTCGGGAGCTGCCCTTCGTGCGGGTTCTCGACGCGGTGGAACAGCAGACCGGCGAAACGCTGGAATTTCTCGGGGCCTTGTTGGCTTACAACCAATCGATCGCCGAGTATGCCATGGCGGTCGTTCCGCCGGCGATTCCCGAAGAAAAGCTCGTGGCCACGCTCGTCTTAGTCCGTTGATGGACCGCGGCGGCCAACGTTGCGGGTGCGTGTTTTCAAGACGCGCCAGCCGCCAAGCTCGCGCCCTGCCGCGGGGACTGAACGATTGCCCGCCGAAGCAGCCGTTTCAGAAAATTCCCAGCTCGTCGCGGGCTTCGTCGGTCATCCGGTCGGGCGTCCACGGCGGGGTCATCACCACTTCGACCGTGACCTCGCCAATCTGCTCGCCCAGATCGCGAATCGCTTCTTTCGCGTCGCGAACCAGGTCGGGGCCCGCGGGGCAACCGGGGCTGGTCATGGTCATCTTCACGTGCACGTCGCACTTGCCACCCCGTTCGGCCAAGACGATTTCGTAGATCAGGCCGAGATCAACAATGTTGATCAGCAGTTCGGGGTCTTCGACTTGCCGCAGGACGGCATGGACCGAATCTTCAGTGATTCTCATCATCGCGCAGGGGCTCGTGGTTGCGGGTTCACGGCTCATCGTTCAGGCGAATCCAGACCTGGTCGCCTTCCACCTTGACTTCGTGGGCCACGGTCGGCTGCGTGGCCGGCATGGTCAGCGCTCTCCCGTCGCGGATGTCAAACCGGGCGCCGTGGCGCGGGCAGGCGATCTCGTGCCCCTCCAGCTGCCCGTCGGACAGAGTCCCGCCGTCATGCGTGCAAACGTCGTCGAGCGCCCAGAAGGTTCCCGAAACGTGGAACAGGGCCACGATCCGGTCGCCGACTTCAACGGCCAGCTTGCCCGACTCGGGGAGCTCGGATGTTTTGATCACGGGCACGAATTCCGCCATGGTTTGATTCCATTAGAGACTATGCGTACTCGCGAACGCGCCGCCGGATCGCTTCGCCCAGTGCTTCGCGGACGCTTTCGATCGTGATCCGATCGAAGACTTGCTGGAAGAATCCGTTGACGACCATCCGGGCGGCCTCCTTGCGGGTCAAACCGCGGCTCTGCGCGTAGAAGACCTGCTCGTCGTCGACGCGGCCGGCGGTGGCGCCGTGGGAGCAGCGCACGTCGTCGGCCTCGATCTCCAGGCCGGGGATCGAATCGGCCCTGGCGTGGTCGGAGAGCACCAGGTTGTCGTTTCGCTGGTAAGCGTCGGTCTTCTGCGCGCCGCGGTCGACTTTGATCATCCCCCGCCAAACCAGCCGCGACCGGTCCTGCAATGCGCCTTTGTAGAGCAGGTCGCTGCGGCAAAACGGTTGCTCGTGATGCTGGTGCGTGTTGTACACCAGGTGCTGCTTTCCCTCGGTGAACATCACCCCATTGACCTGGGCCTGGGCGTCTTCTCCGGCGAGGGCAACCTGCTGCTCGACGTGGGCCAGCTTTGCTCCCAGCGCGCCGACCGTCCATTGCAGGTCGCCGCCAGCAGCGACAACCGCCCTCTGCCGGGCGAAGTGCCAGACGCCGGCGCCCCAGTTTTGCAGGCTCACGAAACGCAGCCGGGCGCGGGGGCCAACGTGAATTTCGATCGCCCCGCAATGCAGTCCGGCCGAGTCCTTTTCAGGGCTGGCTGTCTCCGTTAGCAGGGTCGCTTCCGCGCCTTCCTCCAACACGACGACAATTCGCCCAAAATTGGCCCCGCCGGAAGACATTGCCGAGAGCACGTGAAACGGTTGATCGACGACCACTCCCCGCGGAACATGGAGCAGCGCGCCGCCGGACCAGCACGCCGCGTGCAGGGCGGCGAACTTGTCGGCGTCCGACGCCACGATCCGTTCGAGAAAATAGGGCTTTACGAGCTGCTCCCGCTCGGTGACCGCCGAGGCAAGCGTCTGGAAGACCACGCCCTGGGAGGCCCACTTCGACGCCAAACGCGTCTCGACGGCGTGGCCATCCAAGACCGTGAGCTGCCCGCCAAGATCGACACCCTCGGCCAACAGCGCGGTCAACTCGCCCGCATCCGCAGCGGCGGCCGGCTGGGGAAGGCAGAACCGGTCGAAACGGAACAGTCGCAGGTCCGTGCGCCGCCAGTTCTCGCTCTTGGCGTCGGGCAGCGGCAGCGCCTGGAACGTCCGCCAAGCGTCTTTCCGGAGGTCGGTCAACCAGGCGGGCTCGCACCGCGCATCGATAAATTCATGAAAACCCGCCGGGGAGACACTTGCGGGAGCAGCCAGATTACTCATTGCACCTTCACCTTCCCACAACGGACGGCACGTGCCCCAGCCGGGCGACAAGCGGCCTAACCAACCGACCCTTCCATTTGCAGTTCGATCAGCCGGTTCATCTCGACCGCGTACTCCATGGGCAGCTCCTTGACGAGCGGCTCGATGAAGCCGCTGACGATCATTGTGCTCGCCTCGGCCTCGGTCATGCCGCGGCTCATCAGGTAGAAGAGCTGCTCTTCGCCGATTCGCGAGACGCTGGCTTCGTGGCCAACCATCACGTCTTGCTCCTCGATCTCGATATAGGGGTAGGTGTCGCTGCGGCTCTGCGGGTCGAGGATCAGGGCGTCGCAGACGACGTT